>CALRYY010000016.1:0-57587 GCA_943372515.1 Ramlibacter sp. 2FC
CGACGGGCGGCTGGAACAGCCGCACGCCCATTTCACCCAGCATGGCGAGCCGGCGTTCGTCCAGATCCAGGCTCATAGCTTGTAGCTCATGACAACGGCGTCTTCGCGCTGGCCATGGGCGGCGGGGTAATAGCCCCTGCGCTCGCCCACGCGGCGGTAGCCGTGGCGATCGTAAATGCGCAGTGCGCGCGCATTGCTGACGCGCACTTCCAGCCACAACCACTGGGCGCCCTGGCCGCGCGACCAGATGGCCAGCGCATCCAGCATCACGCGGCCCCAGCCCTGGGCCTGGTGGGCCGGCGCCACGGTGATGTTCAGCAAATGCACCTCGTCCACGCCCTTCATGGCCACAAAGTAGCCCAGGATGGTGCCGTCGGCCACCAGCAACTGTGCCTGGTAGCCCGCACGCAGCGAATCTGTGAAGTTGCCACGCGACCACGGCTGGCCGTAGGCAGAATTCTCGATCACCAGGACGTCGTCCAGCCGCGCTTCGGTCAGCGGCTCAAACTGGGCTTCAACGGTCTTGAATACGGCGCTCATGGTTCAGGCAACGGGGCGGGCGGCACGCTCGGCCGCGCGTTCTTCGGTGGTTTTGGCGACTTTATCGCGAATGTAGCGGGGCAGTGCCTGGTCGGCCGGCAAGGCGTATCCGGCTGCCAGCAATGCCGGCGCCAGCCGCAGCATGGCTTGGGCGGTGGGCAATGCGTCCAGACGGCCCAGCGCCGCAGGCAGGCGCTCGCCATATGCCACAAAGGCGTTGCCGGCCAGCGTCCAGCCCGGCTGCACGGGCACGTCCTGTGGTGCCGACAGGGCCGCAGCGCCATGCACATGCCACAGCGCGCCGTCATGCGACCAGGCAGCGGTGTAGACCTCGTCCATGCGGGCGTCCAGCACGACCTGGACCTGGGTGGCGCCGTGGGTGTGGCGGGCGTCTTCTGCCACAGCCAGCAGCGTGTCCACCGGCAGCACCGGCACGCCGGCGCCATAGGCCAGCCCTTGCGCCACGGCGCAGGCTGTGCGCAGCCCGGTGAATGAGCCCGGGCCGGCGCCAAAAGCCACTGCGTCAAGCTCCTGGAGCGTGATGCCGGCCTGGGCCAGCAACGCCATGGCGCACGGAATCAGCGTGGCGGACGCTTGAGCGCCACCGGGGCCAGTGTGTTGCCACAGCTGCAGGGCGCCGCCTTGCCAGTGGCCGACGGCAACGGACAGCGCCTCGGTGCTGGTGTCGAACGCAAGAACTTTCATCTGCCGATTATCGAGCCCCTGGACAGGCCCTTGATAATCGGCGCATGACATTCCCCCGCGCGCTGGCTGCCCTGCTGTGCCTGACATTGCTGACGGCGCAGGCCATCGCCCAGGCCCTGCCCCCCGAAGTGGAAGCCGCCCTGGCCCGCGCCAAAATTCCCCGCGACGCCGTGACGCTGCTGGTGGCTGACGTGGACGGCAAGCTGGCGCCGCGCCTGGCCCACCGCACGGGCGTACCGGTCAACCCGGCGTCGGTCATGAAGCTGGTGACGACTTTTGCCGGGCTGGAGCTGCTGGGCCCGGCCTTTACCTGGGCCACGCCGGTGTATGTGGAAGGCGCCGTGCGTGACGGCACGCTGTACGGCAACCTTTACATCCGCGGCCTGGGGGACCCCAAGCTGGTGGCCGAGCGGCTGTGGCTGCTGCTGCGACGGGTGCAGGGCCTGGGCATCCAGCAGATTGCCGGCGACATCGTGCTGGACCGAAGCGCCTTTGACGTGGCCGAGCAGGACCCGGGCGCCTTTGACGGCGAGCCGCTGCGCCCGTACAACGCCTCGCCCGATGCACTGCTCATCAACTACAAATCAGTCGTGATGACCTTTGTGCCCGACCGCACGGCGGGCACCGCGCAGCTGCATGTGGAGCCGCCGCTGTCAGGCGTGCAGGTGCCGGCCAGCGTGCCGCTGGCGCTTGCCGAGTGCGGCGACTGGCGCGGCGCGCTCAAGGCCGATTTCAGCGACCCGCTGCGCATCCGGTTTGCCGGGGGCTACCCGGCCACCTGTGGCGAGCGCAACTGGCCCGTGGCTTATGCGGCGCCGCGCAACTACGGCGTGCGTGCGGTGGCGGGCATGTGGGCGTCTTTGGGCGGCAAACTGACCGGCCAGGTGCGCGAGGGCCGCACGCCCGCGGGGCTTGCGGCCAGCTTTGAGCTGCAGTCCCCCGCACTGGCAGAAGTGATCCGTGACATCAACAAATACAGCAACAACGTGATGGCCCAGCAGCTGTTCCTGACACTCAGCCTGCAACAAAAGGGCACAGGCACCGCCGAAGGCTCGCGTGAACTGCTGCGCCAGTGGTGGACTGCACGCTTTGGCGCCACAGACCTGCCTGCCATGGACAACGGCTCGGGCCTGTCGCGCGAGTCGCGCATTACAGCGCAGGCGCTTGCGCGCATGCTGCAGGGCGCCTGGGCGTCGCCGGTCATGCCCGAGCTGATGTCGTCGCTGCCCATCACCGGCGTGGACGGCACGCTGCGGCGCAGCCGGGCGCGTGGCGCCACTGCCCATCTGAAGACCGGCAGCCTTCGCGATGTGGCGGGCGTGGCCGGCTACGTGCTGGGTGCCAGCGGCCGCCGCCACGTGCTGGTGGCCATTGCCAACCACCCCAACGCCGCCGCAGCGCGACCGGCGATCGACGCGCTGATTGAATGGGCCGCCCGCGACCTGTAGGTTCTGTTACCCGCACCATGCCTTCCAGTGATCTCATCGGCTACCTGGCCGCCATCCTCACCACCTGCAGCTTTGTGCCCCAGGCCTGGCTGACCTTTCGCACGCGCGACGTGAGCGGCATTTCGCTGGGCATGTACAGCGTGTTCACGGCCGGTGTCGCGCTGTGGCTGGTGTACGGCGTGCTGCTGGGCGCCTGGCCCATCGTGGCCGCCAACGCCGTCACGCTCGCCTTGGCGATGGCCATCCTGGTCATGAAGCTGCGCTTTCGCTGACACGCAGCGTCGCCTTGGCGACGAACGTCGCCAAGCTCTTGGTACTTACCCCGTCACGGCCCACCCACGGCCAGATTTAGCATGTAGGTTCAAAAAACGAACGACCGTTCTTTTCACCCAAGGAGACACTGATGAAGCGACTTCACGTACTGACCGCCGTGGCGGCGGCATCCCTGCTGGCAGCTTGCGGCGGGGGTGGCGGCGACGACAACGCCCGCGGCGCGCTCAAGGAGACCCCGCAGACCGTGGCGACCGTGACGGCGGCGCAGCTGGACGCCGGCACAGCCGCCAATGGCCTGCAGCCCCTGACCGGCAAGGCCAAATGCGATGTGCGCGTGATGACGCTGAACTACGCCACGGTGGGCGTCAACGGCGAGGCAACCAATGCCTCGGCCGCGCTGCTGGTGCCCGCTGGCGCCTGCGTCGGCCCGTTCCCGCTGGTGGCCTATGCCAAGGGCACCGACGTGCAAAAGCCGCGCACCCTGGCCAACCCGGCCGATGGCGAGACGGCCTTGCTCAGCGCCATGTATGCCGCGCAGGGCTATGCCGTGGTGGCCACTGACTATCTGGGCTTTGCCAAATCGGCTTACCCCTACCACCCCTACCTGCATGCGGATTCAGAGGCCACGTCGGTCATTGACTCCATCCGTGCGGTACGCGGGTTCGCGGCGTTGCAGGGCATCAGCCTGTCGGGCAAGGTCATGTTGACCGGGTATTCGCAGGGCGGCCATGCATCCATGGCGGCGCACCGTGCGATCGAGCGCGACGTTCCCGGTGAAATCAACGTCGTGGCCGGCGCCCACCTGTCGGGCCCCTACAACCTGTCGGGTTCGCTGCAGATCCCGGTGGCGATTGCGGGTGTGCAGTTCTTTGTGCCGTACCTGGTGACGGCCTGGCAAAAGGTGTACGGCGGCATCTACACCAACGTCACGCAGGCATTCAAGCTGCCGTATTCGAATTACATCGAAACCCTGCTGCCCAACCCGACGCTGACCTACACCACGCTGGTCACCACAGGTGCGCTGCCCGGGGCCGCCGGCGAGACGCCCACGCAGGCGCGCGACGCCGTGTTCCAGAGCGCCTTCCTCACCGACTCGCAGACCAACGTCAACAGCCCGCTGTACCTGGCCGCCAAAAAGAACGACCTGCTGGGCTGGAACCCGAAGTCGCGCACGCTGCTGTGCGCCGGTGCAGCCGACCCGACCGTGCCGCCTGCCGTGCACACGAACGTGGCCCGGGCCGACTTTGCCAGCCGCAGCCTGACCAATGTGAGCACCGTGGACGTGGACGGGTTTGTGCAGGCGACCTTCGGCGTCAATGGCGCCGCGCCGACCGACCCGACATCAGCCGCGTTCGCCGCCTACTACAGCAACTACCACGGCACCTATGTTCCGCCGTTCTGCCACGCGCAGGCGCGGGCCGTGTTTGACACGGTCAAGTAAACGGCTTTTCTGCCACCCGTGAAAAAGGCGCCCGAGGGCGCCTTTTTCACGGGTCAAGCAACCGCAAGGCTTACCAGCGTGCACGAACCCGGTTGTAGGCGTATTCGCCAAACAGGCGATGGGCCTGGGGCGTGGGGTACACACGGTCGGCAAAAACAAACTTGTTGTAGTCCACACCGGCCACGATGGTGTTGGTGTTGCACAGCGCCGAGTTGATCTGGGCATTGCCGGTACCAATGCCGGCGCCGGCGTCCACGGAGGTGCAGACCAGGCCAAGCCCATCCGTCATGTTGTAGCTGCCCGGTGATGACGTGATGAGGTTGTAGTGAAACGCAGCGTCAACGTAGAGGACGCTTGAGCCAAGGTCCACGATGGAGACCAGCAGCTCTTCATTGAAACGGATCGATGACTCCAGCAGCAGGTCGCCTTGGCCGATGGCCGCAGCCCAGGGCGTGCGGGCCATGTTGAAAGCTCCTGTGACAACCACATACTTGGCACCAGCCCCCACCAGACGGCGCACCTGGGCGCCCAGCTCGCGACCGGCCTGGCGCACATTGGCGAGCATCTGGGCGTTGGTCTGTGTACCCGCGCGCACGGCGGCCATCTGCACGATGATGTCGCTGAAACCGCCGCTGATGATCATCACATCGTTCGTGCCGATGGTGCTGGTGGCCAGGAAGCGGTCTACCTGCTCGGTCACCGTCAGCGTCGCCGTACGGCCCGCGGCATCGGGTTTGAGCGTGACGCGCGCGTTACCGCGGGCATACGACTGCCCGCCGGCCGAAGCCGTGGTGATGTTCTGGCCGAACAGGTTCACCATGTACTGGGACCAGACATTGGCACTGCCATCGTTGACGGTGTAGCGGCTGCCGCCCTCGCCCAGGTCGCTGAAACCGTCGCCAAACGCGACAAAGCGTGACGGCACGAGCGACGACTCGGTGGTGCTTGAGCCACAGGCCGCGATCAGTGCGGTTGAAGCGCACGCGAACGCCAGCAGGGCGCGGCGCATCCAGTTTCTTGCCATTGAGATCTCCAAAGTACTTGGCGGGTAGTTTAACGAGTGCAGTGGTTACGCTGCGGCTGCTCGTTGCAAGCGGTCACGAACGCCTTCCCATTCGTGCGTAACGGGTGGTGTTTCTACCCAGATCAGCGATACCCCCACCGCATCAAACTCACGCAGCACGGCAAACAGCTGCTGCGCGGCGGCGGCGGCGTCATCCGGCATGCGGCGGCGCACGATGCCGGAGGAGCGCGTCCGCAGGATGGCGCGCGACCAGATGGCCATGCCCGCGGCCTCAGCGCCCAGCAGATCCAGCGCTGTCTGCAGCGCGGCGGCGTCCATCAGCCGCACGCGGGCAGTTGGCGCGTAGTGCGCCTCCAGCGTGCCCGATGCACGCGGTGCGGCGGGCATCTCTGCGTCCAGCTCCTGCTGCGAGCGCACCGGCTGACCGCAAGCGGCGGCCACCTGGTCGCGGGTAATGGCGCCGGGGCGCAGCAACACCGGCGCACCGCGGGTGCAGTCGATGATGGTGGACTCGATCCCCACGTCGCACGGCCCGCCGTCCAGCACCAGCAGGCTGTCGCCAAACTCGGCCTTCACGTGCGCGGCTGTGGTGGGGCTTACGCGGCCAAACCGGTTGGCGCTGGGGCCCGACAGGCCGTATACCGGCGGTGTTGCGCCCGCGCAGGCCCGCAGCAGCGCCAGCGCCACCGGGTGCGACGGGCAGCGCAGGCCGATGGTGTCTTGCCCGCCGGCAGACGCTGTTGCCACGCCCGCGCGGCGCGGCACGATCAGGGTCAGCGGGCCGGGCCAGAACACGCGCATCAACGCCTGGGCGAATTCCGGTACGTCCTGGGCAAAGTGGGCCACTTCTGCCGTGCCAGCCACGTGCACGATCAGGGGGTGATCGCTGGGACGGCCTTTGGCGGCAAAGATGCCTGCCACCGCAGCATCGCTGGACGCATCCGCGCCCAGTCCATAGACGGTTTCGGTGGGAAATGCCACCAGCCCGCCACCGGCCAGCACCGCCGCAGCCTGGGCCACGGCGCCCGCGTCCTGGCCATTGAGGATCATCAGAACGCCTCGATGCCCAGCAAGGCCGCCGCCTGCAGCGCCGTCGCGCGCACAGTGGCTGCATCGGTGCCGGTCACGTTCAAGTGGCCCATCTTGCGGCCACGCCGCGCCTCGGTCTTGCCATACAGGTGCAGGTGGGTGCCTGGCAGGGCCAGCACCTGGCCCCAAGGCGGCGTCTGCGCCGTGTCGCCCTGAATGAACCACAGGTCGCCCAGCAGGTTGAGCATGATGGCCGCGCTGTGCTGGCGTGGCTGCACCAGCGGCAGGCCGGTCATGGCGCGCACCTGCAGGTCAAACTGCGACAGGTCGCAGGCGTCCATGCTGTAGTGGCCGCTGTTGTGCGGGCGCGGAGCCATTTCGTTGACCACCAGCGAGCCGTCGGCCAGCACGAAATACTCCACGCACAGCACGCCGGTGTAGTTCAGGCCCTGTGCAATGGAGCGGGTCGATTCCACCGCCCGCGCCTGGCGCTGCGCAGGCATGGCCTGGGCATGGACCTCGGTCACGGCCAAAATGCCGTCGCGGTGCAGGTTCAGCTGGGGCGGCAGGTTCACCATCTGCCCATCGCGCCCGCGCGCGACGATGACGGAGATTTCAGCGGCCAGCGGCAGCATCTTTTCCAGCACGCAGGGAACCTGCTTGAGTTGCTGCCAGGCAGCGGCTAGCTCTTCACGCGTTTTCACGCGGATCTGGCCCTTGCCGTCATAGCCCATGCGGGTGGTCTTGACGATGCCGGGCAGCAGGTCGTCGCCCACCGCCGCGAGCTGCGCGGCAGTTTCGATCACGGCATAGGGCGCGCAGGCCACGCCGCAGCGCGTGAAGTGCGCCTTTTCGGCCGCGCGGTCCTGCGCCACAGCCACGGCGTCACCGGCGGGCGCCACGGGCCGGGTGGCCGCCAGGGCGCGCAGGGACTGCGCCGGGACATTCTCGAATTCAGTCGTAACGGCGGCGCTCAGGCGGGCCAGCTCGGCCAGGCCGGCTGCGTCTTCGTAGCCGGTTTGCACATGGTGGTGGCTGACCAGCCCGGCGGGGCTGGTGGGGTCGGCGTCCAGCACGGCGGTGAAATAGCCCATTTGCTGCGCAGCATGGGCAAACATGCGCCCCAGCTGGCCGCCCCCCATGACGCCCAGCGTCGCCCCCGGAAGAATGGCCCCCACGCTTGTCACTTCGTGTACTGCGCTGCCCCCCGGGGGGGCCTTCGCGCCTTGGGACGGCCCGGCGGCGCTCATGTTGACCTGGCTCATGCGGGAGGCAAGGTCATGGCCCGCGCGGCCTCTGTCTGACGAACGCGGAAGGCTTCCAGCTTGCCGCGCAGCACCACATCTTCATTGGCCAGCAGGGCCACCGCAAACAACGCGGCATTGGCCGCCCCGGCGTTGCCAATCGCAAACGTGGCCACCGGGATGCCCTTGGGCATCTGCACGATGCTGTGCAGCGAATCCACGCCCTGCAAGTGCTTGCTGGCCACCGGCACGCCCAGCACGGGCACCGTGGTCTTGGCAGCCAGCATGCCCGGCAGGTGGGCGGCGCCCCCCGCGCCTGCGATGATGGCCTTCAGGCCGCGGCCCGCCGCCGCTTGCGCATAAGCGAACATGTCGTCAGGCATGCGATGGGCTGAAACAACCTGTGCCTCGTGGGCGATACCGAATTCCTGGAGAATCTGGACTGCGTGTTGCAGGGTGTCCCAGTCTGAACTGGACCCCATGACGACACCGATGAGGGGGGTCATTGGCTGGCTCCTAAAGATTGAATTTTACGTTTTGGACCTGGACTGCCCGCCATGATCGACGTCACCATTGAAAATTTTGAGTCCGAGGTCATTGCCGCCTCGATGGAAACACCCGTGCTGGTGGACTTCTGGGCGCCCTGGTGCGGGCCCTGCAAGGTCATCGGCCCGCTGCTGGAAAAGCTGGAAACCGACTACGCCGGCCGCTTCAAGCTCGTGAAAATCGACTCCGACCAGGAGCAGCAGCTGGCGGGGGCCTTTGGCATCCGCAGCATCCCCACCTGCATTTTGCTCAAGGGCGGCCAGCCGGTGGACGGCTTCATGGGCGCCCTGCCTGAGGGCAAGATCAAGGAGTTCCTGGACAAGCACGTGCCCGCCGCCGAAGAACTGGAGGCCGAGGCCGCTGAGGAAGAGGCGCTGGACGCCCTGGCCGAAGGCGACACAGACGCCGCGCTGGAAAAGCTGCAGCACGCCGTGGCCACCGATCCGGCCAACGACGATGCGCGGTTTGACTACGTGAAGCTGCTGCTGCAAATGGGCCGCGTGGACGACGCCAAGGTGGCATTTGCGCCGGTGATTGCCAAGGCCGCCACGGTGCGGCGTTTTGATTCGCTGCAGCGCTGGCAAACGGCCATTGATTTTGCCGATGCCCAGGCTGACGGCGTTGCCGCGTTTGACGCGCGCATTGCCACCAGCAAGCGCGACTTTGAGGCCCGCTTTGGCAAGGCCCAGTGGCTCATGGCCCGCCAGCAGTGGACGGCGGCGATGGACGAGTTGCTGGAAATCCTGATGCGCGACAAGGCCTGGAGCGAAGACCTGGCGCGCAAGACCTACATCGCCATCCTGGACGTGATCGAGCCGCCCAAGCCCAAGGTGGCCGAAGGCCAGATCCCGCCGGACGACCCGGTGGTGGCAACCTACCGCCGCCGGCTTTCGAGCGTCGTGCTGAGCTAGGGCCTGTTAGCACTAATTAGCCAATTCAGGCGTCGTTGAACCAAACCCCCGTCGGATTGCAGAAATATCGTTGCTTCTGGGGGTCGCCAGGGTTCGTGCAACATGCACAATAAGTAGCGTTTTGAAACATTATTTGGACGGCTATGGCGCTCACCTCTCAAGAACGAACCGACATCATCAAGCTCACGGTGGTCATGTTCAACAGCGCCCTTGGCGCCACCTATCTGGAGGAGCTGACCAGGTCATTTGAGGGCAACGGGCGCAGTCTTGCCAAGCTGGCTGGCGAACTGGCCGCGAGCAACCTGTTCCGGTCCATCAACCCCCCCACGCAGACGCCAGAGAATTTTGTGGCGACGCTGCTCGTCCCCCTGGGCCTGCAGGGCAATTCAATAGCTTTCGAATTCGTTCTGGCCAAGGTCAAGGCCGGCGTTGACAAGGGGCAAATCGCCTACGACGTCATGGTGGCGCTGGCCGGCACAACGGACACGCAATTTGACAACGCCAAGACGCTGCTGCAAAACAAAACCGTTGTCTCTGAGTACCACACAGCCACCAAGCCCAACGGCACCACCGATTTTGCGACGCTCAAGTCGCTCCTGGCCGGTGTGACCGTTGACCCCGGCTCCGTCGGGCTGGCCACGACCGGGCCTGTCTCATCGTCGCCCGCGCCGTCGCCCCTGAGCTTGACGCTGACCGCCGGCACCGATGCGGTGACCGGTGCCGAGACGAATGACACCATTACTGCCACCACCGCTACGCTGCAAGCAGCAGACACACTGGACGGCGCGGGGGGCACGGACACCTTCACCTTCACCAACACGTCAGCCGCTGCCCTGCCGGCTGCAACCTTCAAGAATATTGAAGTCTTCAACATCAACGCCACGTCCAACCTCAATTCGAGCGACGTCTCCGGCCTGGTGGGAATGACCCACTTCAATGCCGACCGCGCCACGGCGACCATCACGGCCACCAACGCAGGCGCCGGTGTGCAATACGGCATCCTGGGCGACAACGCCTCGCTGTCGCCTGGCGCATTCAACTTTGGCTACGCCGCAGGCGCGACGGTGGCCACGCTCAACCTGCAAAACGGGGTGAAGTCCAATACGGGCACGAACGTGTTCCTCACGGGCGCGGGCGTGACTTCCACGGTCATCAACTCCACCGGTGCGGCCAACGCCCTGAGCGTCGTCGGCACGGCGGGCGTGATCGTGACCGCCTCCAGTTCCACGTCCGTCACCATCAATGCATCGACCGACCTGACGGCTGCCCTGTCGTCCACGAACGACACCAAGCTGACGGTGACCGGCGCGGGCACCGTGGACCTGCGTGGCGTCAACTACGGCTTTTCACTGAACAAGAACATCACCACCATTGACGCGTCCGCCCAGACCACCGGCGGCACCCTGATCCAGGCCGGCAACCCCGCCAACGCCAGCACGCTCAAATTCATCGGTGGCGGCGGCAACGACGCAGTCGGCCTGGGCACCGCGCTGACCGCGGGCGCATCGCTGGACGGCGGCGGCGGCACCGACACGATCCGTACCAACAACGCCACCTTCATCACCGCTGTGACCGGCGCGTTCCTCAAGAACTTCGAGGTGGTCGATATTGCGGCCAACATCACCGTTGACCTGGACCACCTCGCGACCAACAACACGCTGACCGGCCTGCGCCTGGGCGGTGCAAGCAACGTGGTGAACAACGTGTCGGCCGCGGTCGGCGCCAACGTCACCGTCTATGCCAGTGGCTCGCCCAACCTGAACCTCAAGGGTGCCACCACCGGCGGGCAGATCGATACGGTGACCATCGAGGCGAACGACGGCCTGACCGCCGTCAACACCATCAACCTGGGCGCGCCCGGCCTGACGGGCTCGGAAATCCTGAACCTCAAGGCCACCGACAACCTGCTCATCAGCGGCCTGAACAACGCGACCTCCCTGACCAGCATGGCCGTCACCGGCGCCGGGAATGTTTCCGTGACCAGCGGCACCGTCGCCGTCAACTCCGGCATGACGGTCGATGCCAGCGCGGCCACCGGCAACTTCACCTTCAATGGCACGGGCGCCACGGGCAATGGCTACACCCTCAAGGGCTCGTCGGGCACGAACGTGCTCACGGGCGGCGCCGCGCCCCTCACGGCGGACATCACCAAGTCGACCACCAAGGCCGACCAGGTGCTCATCACCTCGGCGACCGGCAGCACGTCCACCGTGTTCCAGACCATCTCGGGCTTCACCAATGCAGCGGGCACGGGCGACAAGCTCGATCTCATCAACAACGTCACGATCGCGGGCAACGCGGGCGCCGCGGCCACGGGCGTGACGAACCTGTCGGGCGCCATCACCAGCGGCATCATCACGTTCTCCGGCACGGCCGCCGCCGGGGCGACGCTGCAGAACAAGATCGACGCCGCCGCATCTCTGGCGGGCACGACCCAGTACAACGCTATCGGCTTCGAGCACGGCGGAAACACCTACGTCTTTGAGCAGGGCGACGCGACTGCCAGCTATGCAGCCGGTGTGGATGTGATCGTCCAACTCACCGGTGTGACCGGCGTGACAGCCTTGTCATCTGGGGCCTCCGGGGTGGCAACCGTTTTCGTGACGTAGGCCAGGCCCGCGAAGCGGGGCCGGGACTTCAGGACCAGCGCCCGTCGCGCAACATCCGGGCGTAGCCGTCCACATACATGCCGTGGCTGGCATCGGGCCACGGCGTGCTGTACAGCCCGCTGTGTACGTCGTGGGGGTGGCACAGCGGCCCCACCAGTTCCTTGACGCTCACCCCGGTCAGATCCGAACCCGGCGCAGGGCCATGGCGGCCCAGCCGGTCACCGATGTCAGGCACCGTGTCTGACTGCTGCGCCGCCTCCAGCGTGCGGTCCTTTGGCGACCACACCACGGTCAGGGCCGCGCAGCTTCGCCGCAGCATGGCCCCGTCGTCCAAGGCAAACAGGGTGCTGGGCACATCGGCCGCGTTGACGATGCAATGGTCCACGAATGGAAAGGCCAGGTCCGCCTGTTGCAGCCGCGCCAGTGTGGCCAGCACCAGCCGGTTGCCCAGGCTGTGGGCCAGGACACTCAAGGTCACGCCCGCCAGATCAGCCGTAGCGCGCACCTGTTCCAGCCAGGGCGCCATCAGCACAGCGGCCACCGGGATGCGGTTGATGTTGTCCTGGTAGGTCGCCTTCAGGGCAAAGATGCTTTCCCGGTCATTGGTGGCCCAGTCAAACGCCACGCACACGCCCAGCGAGCCCGCGCCCGCAGCGTTGAAGAACAGGCGGTCCACTTCGGCGTACTGCTGGATCACCTGCTCGCTGCTTTTGCGGTTGCCGTGCACAAAGACGCACAGCTGGCGGGCTGCCGTGCCGTGGCGATCCTGAAGGTCCTGGAACGCCCGCAGCACGAGGCCGAAGAACTGCGCAGGCCCAGGCACCTCGGTCCAGCCCTTGAGGCTGCGCGCATGCGCCTGCAGCCCCGTGCCGGGGTAGGTGAAGTAGCGCAACGTGTCCGTGGCTTCGTCGGTGGGCTTGTCACCGTCCAGGCGCCGGTTGGTGACCAGAAAGCGCGTAGAAAACGGGGCGGCCATGACCTCGGCGTCCAGTTGTACCGGGTCCGCTTCCACCTCTGTGACGGGGGTGGGCGCCGCGACCGCTGCCAGTGCTGCCGCCTCCAAGCCGCCGCGCGTGAAGCTGGCCTGGTACTGCGGCTCGACGCGCCCTTTTTCATACAGGCGCACGGTAGCCTGCGGCCCCTGCAATTCCAGCAGGCCGAAGTTTTCGTCACGGCCTTGCGCGGCGCCCGAGGTAATCACCTCCAGCAGGCCGGGGTGCTGAATCGGCTGGACGTTGCGGTGCAGGTCGCCGCAGAACACGATGACGTTGCCGGCCTGCGCCGCCACGTCCTTCAGGCTTGGTGCCTCTTCGTACATCTGCCAGAAATCGGGCCGCCCTTTTTGCGACACGCTGTACGGACGCCCGCTGACCAGCACTGACCAGCCGTCGTTGTTGGCCTGCAGGCCGGCCACCAGCTGGGCCCAATCTACCGGCCGCTGCATGCGCCGTGGCGCGTCTGCCTTGGAACTGTGCGCGTGCATGCGCTGGTCGGGCAGGAACACCTTCACGCCGGGCCACGACAGCACCTCGTCCACGCCGTGGTCGCCGGCGTCAGCCGTGGCTTGCGCCACGGTGGGCTCGCCGGGGTAGGGCTTGCCCGGCTCGAATTCACGCAGCGCGGTGCGGAACATCTGGAACAGGTGGCGGGTGATGCGGCGCTTGTCCACTGAAAACCGGGGGTCGGTTCCAAACGAATTGTTGTAGCCAAAGTCGTGGTCGTCCCAGACCAGGCCGACGCGACGCTGGCCCCCGTCTCGGGGCAGCACCGCCAGCAGCGCCTGGAATTGCGGCACCTCGTACTGGCCCCGGTACTGGCCATACATGAGCGACAGGAATTCCTGTGCAGACATTTTGAGCTGAGGCTTGCCGATGGCGTCGAACGCGCCGTAGCCGCTGTAGACCTGGTCGCCCGACAGCAGCAGGCCGTCCAGTGTGCGGCCTGCGGGCACACGCGAGCGCAGGGTGTCCCACACGGGTTGAATGGGCTTGCCGTTTTGCGTGTCGCAAGACGACAGCCGCATGCATGAAGCCAGGCCGATCAGCATGATGTCTCCTCCGGTAAATCGGAGCACCATGCTAGCGGCAGTGCGCGACGCTGCCTATCGCCAGATCTGGGGATGCCGCGCGATGCAGGCGCTCAGGCGGTAAGGCGCTGCATGGCCTCGCGGTACTTGGCAGCTGTTTGCTCCACCACTTCGCGCGGCAGGCGCGGCGCCGGCGGCGCCTTGCCCCAGGGCTTGCCATTGACCTGCGCCTGGTCGAGCCAGTCGCGCAGGAACTGCTTGTCGTAGCTGGGCGGGTTGCGGCCCTCGGCCACGCTTTGCGCATAGGTCTCGGCGGGCCAGTAGCGCGACGAATCGGGTGTGAGCACCTCGTCCATCAACACCAGTGTGCCGTCATGGTCCAGGCCGAATTCAAACTTGGTGTCGGCAATGATGATGCCCTTGGTGGCGGCAAATTCGCTGGCGGCCTTGTAGATGGCAATGCTGATGTCGCGGATGCGCGCGGCCAGCTCAGGGCCCACGATTTCCACGGTCTTTTCAAACGTGATGTTTTCGTCGTGCTCGCCGGCTTCGGCCTTGGCGGCCGGCGTGTAGATGGGCTCGGGCAGCTTGCTGGCGTTCTTCAGGCCTGCGGGCAGCGGCACGCCGCACACGGCCTGGCTGTCCTGGTATTCCTTCCAGCCGCTGCCGGCCAGGTAGCCGCGCACCACGGCTTCAACGGGTATGGGCTTCAGGCGCTTGACCAGCATGGCACGGCCCTTGATCTGAGTGGCCTCGGCTGCGCTCACCACGCTCTCGGGTGCATCGCCGGTCAGGTGGTTGGGGCACAGGTGGCCCAGCCGCGCAAACCAGAACAGCGCCATTTGCGTGAGCAGCTCGCCCTTGCCGGGGATGGGCTCCCCCATGATCACGTCAAACGCGCTGATGCGGTCGCTGGCCACCATGAGGATGCGGTCGTCGCCCACGGCGTAGTTGTCGCGGACCTTGCCACGGGCCAGCAACGGCAGGGAATTGAGTGCGGAGGTGTGCAGGGCGTTGGTCATGCGACGTCTGTCAGGCAAGTTGGAGTCGGGGTTCAATGGCCGCGATCCGTTCAAAGTCGCGGTCGGCGTGTAGCAGAGGCTCATCCGCCTCTATGGCGCAAGCGGCGATCAGGCAGTCGTTGGGGCTGCGCGGCGTGTGGCCGCTCCAGCGGCAGCGGGCGTAGATCATGGCGGCATGGCGGGCTGTTTCGTGCGCGTCCTCGGGCTCGAAGCGGGGCACGTTGTCAAGTTGGGCCTGAAGACGCATGAAGTCTCGCGGGCTGGAGGCGCCTTGGAGCACTTCCTGGTACACCGCCTGCGGCATCAGCAGCCCCACGCCGCCTTGCAACACCTGTCGCAGTCGCACGTCTGCCCGAGAGCCGGTAGCACGCAGCATTTCGATCCAGGCCGAGGAGTCCGCGATCATGGGCAACAGATTATTTCGTTTTCCTGGCTGCGGGTTTAGCGGCAACGGACGTTTTCACGACGGTATACGGCACCTCAGGTTCCGCCGCCACCGGCACATTGCCGTATCGAGGGTGGCTGAAAGCTTCCTTGGGATCGTAATCGTCGGCAATCACGCCTGTGCCGGCCAGCGCCAGCAATCCGGAATAGTCGGGCTTGCGCACGAAGGCCTTGAGTGCGGCCTCGACCGCCGCTTTCTTGGTTTTGACGCCCGCGAGCTTCATGGCCTTGGCCACCAGCTTGTCGTCCAGCACGATATTGGTCCGCGTGTTCATTTCATACACCTTGGATGTGTATGGCGATTATGCCAGCCCAAGAAAAAGCCGCCTGTCCGGCGGCTTCGCAGACATGGGCCGTTGAATCAGTTCACCACCTGGGCCAGCTCGCCCTTGCTGTATTTGGCGGCCACGACCTGAAGGCTGTCACCCTTGATCTTGCCGGCCTGGCCTTCGCAGCCGAACTCGATGTAGCGGGCCTTGCAGATCTGCTTGGCGGCTTCGCGCGCGGGCTTGAGCCATTCGCGGGCATCGAATTTTTCGGGGTTTTCAGCCAGGAACTTGCGCACTGCGCCGGTCATGGCCAGGCGGATGTCGGTGTCGATGTTGATCTTGCGCACGCCGAACTTGATGGCATGCTGGATTTCCTCGACCGGCACGCCGTAGGTTTCCTTCATCTGGCCGCCGTACTGGCGAATGATGGCCAACAGGTCCTGCGGTACGCTGGACGAGCCATGCATGACCAGGTGCGTGTTGGGGATGCGGCGGTTGATTTCCTTGATGCGGTCAATCGCCAGGATGTCGCCCGTGGGCTTGCGCGTGAACTTGTAGGCGCCGTGGCTGGTGCCGATGGCAATGGCCAGCGCGTCCAGCTGGGTGCGCTTGACGAAGTCTGCGGCTTGCTCGGGGTCGGTCAGCAGTTGCTCGCGCGTCATGGTGGCGTCGGTGCCGTGGCCGTCTTCCTTGTCGCCCTTCATGGTTTCCAGCGAGCCAAGGCAGCCCAGCTCGCCTTCGACCGTCACGCCCAGCTTGTGGGCCATGTCCACGACCTTGCGGGTCACGTCCACGTTGTAGTCGTAGCTGGCGATGGTCTTGCCGTCGGCTTCCAGGCTGCCGTCCATCATGACGGAGCTGAAACCCAGGTTGATCGCGCCCTGGCACACATCCGGGTTCTGGCCATGGTCCTGGTGCATGACCAGCGGGATGTTGGGGTACATCTCGACTGCGGCCTGGATCAGGTGTTTGATGAATGCTTCACCTGCGTATTTGCGTGCGCCGGCGCTGGCCTGCAGGATCACCGGTGCGCCGGTTTCCTTCGCGGCCTCCATGACGGCCTGGACCTGTTCGAGGTTGTTGACGTTGAATGCCGGAATGCCATAGCCGTTTTCGGCGGCGTGGTCCAGCAGCTCGCGCATCGAGACGAGTGCCATGTGATATCCCCAGGGAAGTGTTGGTAACGGGTTGGTAACTTCCCGAATTTTACTTCGCTGATGCCGCCGGCAGGCCCAAAAAGGCCAACACCTCCTTGCGCACAGGGGCCAGGAACTTCAGCGGCGAGGCCACCGCCGCCAGCACGGTCACGTGATTGACCCCGTCCATCATGCGCACGGTGGTGTCCACGCCTGCGGCTTTCAGGCGCTGCCCCAGACCTGCGGTGTTGCGCCCCGGGTTCACAAGATTGTCGTTGTTGGCGGCGATCAGCAGGGTGCGCGGCGCCTTGAACGACACATACTCCACCGGCTGCGAATCGCGCGGAGTGTCTGGCCAGCTGAACGCACGCCGGGTCGCAGGGTTCTCAATGGGCAAAAAGTCGTACGGGCCCGCAATGCCCACCCATCCGGCCAGCTGTTCGCGCTGCGTGCCCAGCCAGCGGGGGTCCAGCGCCATCATGGCGGCGTTGTAGGCGCCTGCACTGTGGCCCATGACATAGATGCGAGCCGGGTCGCCACCCAGCTCGCGGGCATTGGCGAACGCCCACGCCACGGCGGCGGCGCAGTCTTTCAGGAAGTCCGGATAACGCACCTGCGGGTACAGGCGGTAATCAGGGATGACGGCAATGGCGCCACTGGCAGCCAGGAATTCACCGACAAACCGGTAGTTGGCCCGCTCGCCCGACTCCCAGTTGCCGCCATAAAAGAAGACGACGATGGGGCGCGCGGCTGCCGCGCCGGGCAGGGGCTGGTACACATCCAGCATCTGCCGCGGCCCGCTGCCATAAGGCACGCCTTCGCGGCCCTCATAGGTGGTGGCAGGCACCAGCGCGTTCAGCGCGGCGGTGGCCGAACAGCCCGATACCAGGGCTGCGATGGCAGCCAAAAGGCCGGTGCGTCGGGCCATGCGGGCTCCATGCGGGGGTTGCGAAAGCTTCATATGCAAAGCATACGGTCGCCACGCGCCCGTGGATTCACCGCGTCGTGGGACGGCGGCGCCAGGTGGTGTGGGAAACCGCCGTCGTCGCGGCTGTCAGGCCGCGCGGCAGATCTTCAGCATGTTGGTACCGCCCGGGGCGCCCATGGGTTCGCCGCAGGTAATGGCATACACGTCGCCAGGGGCCACGATGCCGCGCTTCTTGAGGTGGCTTTCGGCCTGGTCCAGCGCGGTGTCGCGCTCGGCGCTCTGGTCCATCAGCAGCGGGCGCACATTGCGGTACAACGCCATCTTGCGCTGGGTGGCCAGCTTGGGCGTCAGCGCATAAATGGGGATGTGGATGCGGTGGCGGCTCATCCACAGCGCGGTGGAGCCCGAGTCGGTCAGCGCCACGATGGCCTTGCAGCCCAGGTGGTGCGCGGTGAACAGCGCGCCCATGGCGATCGACTGGTCAATCCGGTTGAAGGTCATGCCGGTGAAGTCGGCGTCCAGCTTCACGTCCTCGGCCTTTTCGGCCTCGTAGCAGATGTTGGCCATCTCGATGATGGTCTCCAGCGGGTACTTGCCTGCGGCGGTTTCGGCCGACAGCATGACCGCGTCGGTGCCGTCCAGCACGGCGTTAGCCACGTCGCTGACCTCGGCGCGGGTGGGCACCGGGTTGGTGATCATGCTCTCCATCATCTGGGTGGCGGTGATCACCACCTTGTCGTGTTCACGGGCCAGGCGGATCATGCGCTTTTGCAAGGCAGGCACGGCCGCGTTGCCCACTTCCACCGCCAGGTCGCCGCGCGCGACCATGATGCCGTCGCTGGCCTTGAGGATGGATTCCAGGTTGGGGATGGCCTCTGCCCGCTCGATCTTGGCGATCAGCCCGGGCTTGTGGCGGTATTCAGCCGCGGCCACGTTGCACAGCTGGCGCGCCATTTCCATGTCGGTCGCGTTCTTGGGGAAGCTGACGGCCACATAGTCAGCCTGAAAGCTCATTGCCGTGCGGATGTCTTCCATGTCCTTGGCGGTCAGCGCCGGAGCCGTCAGGCCGCCGCCCTGCTTGTTGATGCCCTTGTTGTTGGACAGCTCGCCGCCCAGCTTGACGGTGGTGTGCACCTGCTCGCCCTTGACGGCGTCCACGGTCATCACGATCAGGCCGTCGTTGAGCAGCAGCACGTCGCCAGCCTTCACGTCGCGCGGCAGTTCCTTGTAGTCCAGGCCCACGCCGTTGATATCACCCGGTTCGGTGCGTGAACCGTCCAGCACGAACTTCATGCCGGGCTCCAGCATGACCTTGCCTTCTGCAAATTTGCCTACGCGGATCTTGGGGCCCTGCAGGTCGGCCATGATGGCCACCTCGCGGCCGGCACGCTGGGCGGCGGCGCGCACCAGCGTGGCGCGGTCGATGTGGTCCTGCGCCTTGCCATGGCTGAAATTGAGCCGCACCACATTTACGCCGGCGCGGATCATCTGTTCCAGCAGCGCCGGATCGCTGGATGCGGGCCCCAGGGTTGCCACAATTTTGGTGCCGCGACGCGGGCGCGTGATGTCTCCAGGCATGGATTCTTTCTTTGCTTGTAACTAAGTTCCGATTTTCACATGGAACCGGTTACGGATGGGTTACCAACGGCGGGGCCGACGCCGATCCGATCAGCCCGGGAAATGCGCAGCAGCGAGTTCTCGTATGCGCGCCTCAGAGCACGCCGACTTGCTGGCAATCGCCCAAAGATCAAAAAAGGGCGCACGCCCGCGGCGAAGTGTCGCAACGGTCTGGAAACCACAAGCGCGCAGGGTCGCGTCAAGCACCCGTTGCGTGAAGCCGCAACGATGGGCCATGAACAGGTTGCCCATGGCCAGATAGGGGCGATGCCCGTAGAGAATGTCCATGGGCGCCACCGGTCCCGCTGCCGATACGTAGGCGTCGTCTGTCAGCTTGTCCTGAGCCACCAACTCACACACGCTTTGCAGGTCCGGGCAGGTGATGACGGCAAAGCCATCGTCGTTCAGTACCCGGCAAAACTCCGCGAGGGCGAGCGGCACCTCATGGGGGTAGAGGTGCTCGATGTTGTGGCTGCTGAAAATCGCGTCCACGCTGGCTGCGGGCACTGCGCCCATGTCGGTCATCGTGCCAGTCACATCAGGCTGCACGCCGGCATCAATATCCAGCCTGATTTCGTGCCATTGCGGTGTATTGAACCCCGCCGTTGTATCGCCCTTGCGCTTGGGGCCGCAGCCGACGTGAAGAAGGGTATGCATAAATGCCCGGAATTCTAGGTCAGGCGCAGTGTGACCAGTCCTTGATCCTGGTCAGGGCAAGCGGGGCCGCACGCGCCTAGACTGCGCCGTCCTGATGAAACAGTGGGCCAGTCAGGCCCGCACCCACTTGCCATGTCTGCCCCGCTCACGCCTGTTCCCGCACACGCCCCGCTGCCTCACCGCAAGACCCTGCGCCAGTGGCTCATCCCCCTGTCTGAACGCACGACAGCCCGGGCGATTTTCCTGCTCGCGCTGGACTACACGCTGCTCGTCGCGGCACTGGCGGGCACCGTGCTGGCGGCTGCGGGGTGGGTCAAGCTGCTGTGCGGACTGGCCGGGGGCTTTGTCATCGGGCGGCTGTTCATCATCGGCCACGACGCCTGCC
Source organism: Ramlibacter sp. 2FC (assembly GCA_943372515.1). Taxonomy (GTDB): domain Bacteria; phylum Pseudomonadota; class Gammaproteobacteria; order Burkholderiales; family Burkholderiaceae_C; genus RAM1. The sequence goes on from CALRYY010000016.1 coordinate 20,255, forward strand.
ACCAGAGCCTGACACCCCACCGCGCGCTCAACAAATGGCTGGGCCGCATCGCCTTCCTGCCGTCGCTCACGCCCTACAGCCTGTGGGATGTGGGTCATAACGTCGTTCACCATGGCTACACCAACCTCAAGGGCACGGATTTCGTGTGGGCACCGCTGACACAGGCCGAGTTCGGCGCGCTCACGCCCCTGCAGCGCCTGCTGGACCGTGTTTACCGAAGCGGCTGGGCGCCAGGCCTGTACTACATGGTCGAAATCTGGTGGAAGCGCATGTTCTTTCCCAGCGCCGCCCACATGCCCACACGCCGGCGCGTCTTTGTGCTGGACAACCTGCTGGTCAGCGGTGTGGCACTGCTGTGGGCGCTCGCCATGGCGGGGCTGGCCGTGGCCACAGGGCAATCGATGGCGCTGCTGCTGCTCACCGGCCTGGTGGTGCCGTTTTTATTCTGGTGCGCCATGATCGGCTTTGTGGTCTATGTGCACCACACCCATGTGAAGGTGGGCTGGCACGACGACAAGGCCGCCTGGGCGCGGGCCCAGCCGTTTGTGTCGACCACTGTGCATCTGACATTCCCCCTGCGCATCGGCGCGCTGGTGCACCACATCATGGAGCACACGGCCCACCACGTGGACATGAGCATCCCGCTGTACCGGCTGAAGAACGCTCAGAAGATGCTGGAGGACATGCTGCCCGGGCGCATTGTGATCCAGCGCTTCTCATGGCGCTGGTACTTCGACACCGCACGCCGCTGCAAGCTGTACGACTTCTCGCGCCGCTGCTGGACGGACTACGGGGGCCGTGCCACCAGCGACCCGCAGCCTGTGCACGCGTGAAAAGGGCGGGCGCTCAGCCCGCAGCGCGCTTTTGCAGGATCTCGAACGCGGGCAGCGTCTTGCCTTCCAGCACCTCCAGGAAGGCACCACCGCCGGTAGAGATGTAACCCACGTCTTTCTCAATGCCGTATTTGGCAATGGCCGCCAGCGTGTCTCCGCCCCCGGCAATGCTGAACGCGCTGGACTCGGCGATGGCGTGGGCAATAACCTTGGTGCCGTTCTCAAACGCGGGGAACTCGAACACACCGACCGGGCCGTTCCACACGATGGTGCCGGCAGCCTTGAGCTGGGCGGCCAGCTTCGCAGCCGTTTGCGGACCGATGTCCAGGATCAGGTCGTCGTCCGCCACATCGGTGGCGGCCTTGACGGTGGCGGGTGCGTCGGCGGCAAAGACTTTGGCCGTGACCACGTCGGTGGGGATGGGCACGTCGGCGCCGCGCACCTTCATGGCGTCGATGACCTTGCGCGCTTCGCCCACCAAATCGGCTTCAGCCAGCGACTTGCCGATCTTCAAGCCCGCAGCCAGCATGAATGTATTGGCAATACCGCCGCCCACAATGAGCTGGTCCACGTTTTTGGACAGCGCCTCCAGGATGGACAGCTTGGTACTGACCTTGGAGCCCGCTACGATGGCGACCAGCGGGCGTTTGGGGTGGGCCAGTGCCTTGGTGATGGCGTCAATCTCGGCCGCCAGCAGCGGGCCCGCACAGGCCACCTTGGCGTACTGGGCGATGCCGTAGGTCGTGCCCTCGGCGCGATGCGCCGTTCCAAAGGCGTCGTGAACAAAGATGTCGCACAGCGCGGCCATCTTCTTCGCGAGCTCCGGGTTGTTCTTTTTTTCGCCCTTGTTGACGCGGCAGTTTTCCAGCAGCACGACCTGGCCGGGGGCCACAGTCACACCATCCACCCAGTTGGCCACCAGCGGCACCTCGCGCCCCAGCAGCTCGCCCAGGCGTTTGGCCACCGGGGCCAGCGAATCTTCCGGTTTGAACTCCCCCTCGGTCGGGCGGCCCAGGTGGGACGTGACCATCACGGCCGCGCCGGCGTCCAGCGCCATCTGAATGCAGGGCACCGACGCGCCGATACGGGTGTCTTCGGTGATGGCGCCGCTGTCGTCCTGCGGCACGTTCAGGTCGGCGCGGATGAACACGCGTTGGCCTTCGGCCTTGCCTTGGGAACAGAGATCGGAAAAGCGCAGGACGTTCATGGTGCGGACCGGTAAATGGCAAAGCCTGCCATTTTAGAAGCCCCTACCTTCGCAGAAATTACCAACCCAGCCCGATGTGCAACGGCAGGTACACCGCCATACCCGCGACGATGGTGACGAGCACGTCGCGCCGCCAGTAGTACGCAGCGGCACCCACTGCGGCGGCAAACAGCCGAGCGTCCTGCCAGGTGGTCACCAGTTGGCCCTGGGACATGACCACCTCGGGCACCACCACCGCCGACAGCGCCGCAATCGGCGCGTACTGCAGGCCGCGCTGCGCCCAGTGCGGCAGGCTCCAGGGTTTGCTGGAGATGAAGAAGAAGCTGCGCGCGATGACTGTCACGCAGCTCAGGCCCGCGATGACCGCAATCGTCCACCAGTCAGTCATGCGGGCCTTCCTTCAACAGGCGCCGGCGGTTGCGGCTTTTCAAGCGTCAGACACAAGATCACGGCAACCGCGATGGCCACCACGATGTTGAGCTTGAGCGGCAGCGCGTACGCCACGACGGCCGCTGCACCCGCCACCGCCGCCGACACCACGCGCATCCGGGTGCTGGCCAGCGAGCACAAAATGCCCACCAGGCACAGGATGCCGGCAAAGCCCAGCCCCCAGCTGGTGGGAATGAAATTGGCCAGTGCCACACCCACCACGCTGGCACCTACCCAGCTGCACCAGTTCACGCAGCAGTTGCCCGCCAGGTAGGCTTCTTGCCCCAAACGCAGCTGCGCGTCCTGTGCAGGCTTGGGAAAGCGCTGGGTGAACAGCACGTAGCTCAGGTCCGCCGTCAGGTAGCCATGGGTCATGCGCTGCCACAGCGGCAGATGCATCAGGTAGGGCCGCAGGTGCAGGCTGAACACCACAAAGCGCAGGTTCACGCAAAAGCCGGTGGCCAATATCACCCAGATCGGCGCGCCTGCCACGATCAGCGGGATGGACGCCAGCTGCGAGCTGCCGGCAAACACAAACAGCGCCATCGCCAGCGACTCCAGCACGCTCATGCCGGACTTGACCATGGCCACGCCGGTCATCAAACCCCAGGCGGCAATGCCCGGTGCCTGCGGCCACATGTCGCGCGCGCCGGCGCGGAATTCGGGGTGGGTGTAGTGGGAGCGAAGAAAGAACACGTGCAGCTCAGTGAAAGGCCATCCCGGGCTTGATGTCAAAGCCACGCAGGAAATCCGCCACCGCCAGCCGCTTGCCACCGGATCGCTGCAATTCAGTCAGTTTCAACACGCCCTCGCCGCAAGCCACGGCAATGCCTGTGCCATCTGCCGACAGGACCGTGCCGGCGGGTTCTGCCTGCGCCGCCGATGCGGCCAGCAGCTCATGGCGCCACAGCTTGAAGGTTTCACCGTCCAGCTCGGTAAAAGCACCAGGAAACGGGTCGAACGCACGGATGCGCCGGCTGATCACGGCCGCAGGTTGCGACCAGTCCACGCGCGCCTCGGCCTTTTCGATCTTGTGGGCGTAGGTCACGCCTTCGGCCGGCTGTTTGAGCGGAGGCATCCCGCCGCAGGCGGCCAGCTCCAGGGCCTCCACAATGAGCCGCCCACCCAATACCGCCAGACGGTCGTGCAAGGCGCCCGTGGTGTCGCCCGGGGCGATGGGCAGCTTTTCCACCAGCAGCATGTCGCCCGTGTCCAGGCCCGCGTCCATCTGCATGATGGTGACACCGGTTTGCGCGTCACCGGCCTCAATCGCCCGATGGATGGGGGCCGCGCCGCGCCAGCGAGGCAGCACCGACGCGTGAATGTTCAGGCAACCCAGCCGGGGCACATCAAGCACCCACTGCGGCAAGATCAGGCCATAGGCCGCCACCACCATCACATCGGCCTGCGCGGCCTCAATGGCGGCGCGGGCAACCGCTGCCTCTTCAGGGTATTTGCCGTCCAGGCGCAGGCTGCGAGGCTGGGCCACGGGGATGTGGTGTTCCAGTGCAAACTGCTTGACCGCAGACGCCTGCAGCTTCATGCCGCGCCCCGCAGGCCGGTCGGGCTGGGTGAGCACCAGCGGGATCGTGAACCCGGCTGCGTGCAGGCGCTCAAGCGCCACGCGGGCAAATTCGGGCGTGCCCGCAAAAATCAATCTCACGGTGGTCTATTCCCGGTCCGGTGCGTTGACGAATTCCATGGCCTGGTGCGTGCGCTGCACCACCTGCCTGGTGTCCAGGTACACAAAGAAGAACATGTCGCTGCCGTCGTTCCAGCGGTAGGTCAGGATGTCGCCGCGCCAGCTGGCCACACCGTCCACACGCGCGGGCGGCCCGAACTCGCGTTCCACATCAGCCCGCGTCCATTGCCCGTCCACAATCCGCGAAAACTCGGCCAGCGTCAGCACCTGCCGCGCCGACACCACGCGCCCCGCTCGGTCCAGATCCACCATGGTCGCGTACTGCCCCATAGGCTGCTGCGAATACTGCAGCCGCTCGCCGGACGGCAGCGCCACGCTGCGCGTGGGCTGCCCCAAGCGGGCAATGACATCGGCGCGAAGCGTCCCAGGTGCCACGCTGAAAGAAGTCAAGACAGCCCCGGCACACCCACTCAGGGCCGCGCAGCAGGCCAATACCAGTGCCACCGCGGAACCGGCTTTGCCGGGCCGCTGGTGGCGCCCCCCTTGGGGGGAGGCGCTGAAAGCGCTTCGGGGGGTCATCGTTTCTTGAGCATCTTGGTCTTGATGCGGTTTCGTTTGAGCGGGGACAGGTATTCCACAAACACCTTGCCCAGCAAATGGTCCATCTCGTGCTGGATGCACACAGCCAGCAGGCCATCAGCCTCGATCGTGCGCGACTGGCCATTGCCGTCCAGGGCCGTGAGCTTGATGGCCGATGCCCGCTCGACGCCGTCATAAATGCCGGGCACCGACAGGCAGCCTTCTTCATTAACCTGCTTTTCAGGGCTGGCCCAGGTGATTTCGGGGTTGATGAGCACCATGGGTTCATTGCGCTGCTCAGACACATCAATGACGATCAGGCGCTCATGCACGTTCACCTGGGTGGCCGCCAGGCCAATGCCGGCGGCGTCGTACATGGTGTCCAGCATGTCGGCGATCAGCGCCTTGATGCGGTCGTCCACGGCCTGGACCGGACGCGCCACGGTGTGCAGTTTGGGGTCGGGGTAACAAAGAATGGGAAGGAGTGCCATGAAATCTCGCCGTCAATGTCGCTATTTTCGCCACTTTTGGGTTTCCCGGCTGGGGCAGAATCCCATAATCGTTGCCCAATCAAGGGCTTGAGCGCAAAATCGCCAGTGATTTATGAAGACTTTTGGCCGTCACCGCCTTGTCGCGGCACCAGGCCAGCCCAGGGGCCAAAGGCAATGCAGCACAACAGGAAACAACAGATGATGGCGCAAACCTCTGCAACAGGCGGCGCCGTGCGCTGCCTTGCCGCCGTGACGGCCTTGGCCGCCACGCTGTGCGGCCTGAGCGCCCAGGCGCAGAACTTTCCCATCACACCCGGCCAGAAGTCCACCGCCGAGCAGGTCGCCCAGACCGGCGTGCCGCTGAGCGAGCTGGCACCCGACGCGCCAGACAATTACACGGTCAAGAGCGGCGACACCTTGTGGGCCATCTCCGGCCTGTTCCTCAAAAGCCCCTGGCGCTGGCCCGAGCTGTGGGGCATGAACATCCAGGAAATTCGCAACCCGCACCGCATCTTTCCCGGCCAGCAACTGTTTCTGGACAAGAGCAACGGCCGCGCACGCCTGCGCATGGGTGCCGGACAGGGCGCCGAGGGCGAAGCCCCCACGCAAACCGTGCGCGTGTCGCCCCGCACCCGCTACGAGACCCTGGCCGACACCTCCATTCCCACACTGCAGACCAACCTGATCGAGCCGTTCCTGGCCGAACCGGTCATCGTCAACCAGGGCGTGCTGGAAAGCGCGCCGCGCATCGTGGCAACGCAAGAAGGCCGCGTGCTGGTCAGCCGTGGTGACCGCGCCTACGCAATGGGCACCGCGCAGGCACCGATGGTCGACGCCAGCGACAAGCCGCGCGATTTCCGCGTGTTTCGCAATGCCACCGCCTTGCGCGACCCGGTGACGCGCGCCGTGCTGGGCTACGAGGCCCAGTATGTGGGCAAGGCAACGCTGGTCCGCGGTGAATCCATGCGCGATGTACCCACACGCGACGGCAAATCAGAGCCGGTGCCCGTACCCGCCACGATTGACATCGTGGCGTCCAAGGAAGAAATGCGCACGGGCGACCGCCTGCTGCCCGAGCCGCCTCGCCAGCTGGTCAGCTATGTGCCGCGTGCGCCCGAGACCAAGGTCGACGGCGCCGTGGTGTCGATGTATGGCTCCAGCGTGGCGAACGCCGCGCAGAACCAGATCGTGGTGATCAACAAGGGCACGGCTGACGGCATTGAAAGCGGCCACGTGCTGGCCATCCTGAAAGACGGGCGGGGCCTGCTGGACCGCACCGGCGACAAACCCACGGTCATCAAGCTGCCCGACGAGCGCAACGGCCTGCTCATGGTGTTCCGCCCATTCGAGAAGCTGTCATACGCGCTGATCCTTGAAATCACCGAGGGTGTGAAGGTCGGCGACCGCGTGGTCAACCCGCGCTGATCCGACAGCACGAATTTCACCGCACCGTGGATCGCGACGAACTCGCCGCCTGGCTACGGCTGACCCTTGCCGAAGGCACAGGCAACAACAGCGCCCGGCGCCTGCTGGCCGCGTTCGGTCTGCCGCAAGCCATCTTTTCACAATCCTTGCAGGCCCTGGAGCAGGTGGTCAGCCCACAAAAGGCTGCTGACCTGACCGTTGAACCCGAGGGCCTTCATGCCCTTCTGGAGACGACCTGGGCCTGGCTGCAGGGCGTGGACGAATCCGGGCGGCGGCGCATCGTCACGCTCGGCGACCCGGCGTACCCCGCCGCGCTGCTGACCACCGAAGACCCGCCGCTTGTGCTTTACATGATGGGGCAGGAATTGACACCCGATGCGCTCGCCCGCTGCGTGGCCATCGTGGGCAGCCGCAACCCCACTCCCCAGGGAGAGGCCAACGCACAACAGTTTGCCAAGGCTCTGGCCGGCGCCGGTCTGACGGTGGTGTCGGGCATGGCCCTGGGCGTGGACGGCGCCGCGCATCGTGGCGCCCTGGAAGGCGCGGCGCCGGGCCAACTGGCGACGATTGCCGTGGTCGGTACAGGACTGGACCGCGTGTACCCCAAGCGGCACCTTGCGCTCGCCCATGCCATCACACGCCAAGGCGTGATCGTCAGCGAGTACCCGCTGGGAACGCCGCCGCTCGCACCCAATTTTCCGAAGCGCAACCGCATCATTTCGGGCCTGGGCTGCGGCACGCTGGTGGTGGAGGCGGCGCTGCAATCCGGCTCCCTGATCACGGCGCGCCAGGCGGTGGAACAGGGCAGGGAAGTGTTTGCCATTCCTGGATCCATCCATTCACCGCAGTCGCGCGGCTGCCACCTGTTGCTCAAGCAGGGCGCCAAGCTGGTGGAGTCTGCGCAGGACGTGCTCGAAGAGCTGCGACTTGGGGGGAGCGCCGCCACAGATGCCGCCCCCGCCATGCTTGGCGGCGAGGCACCAGGCGCAGGGCGCCACGCGCCGCTGCTGGGCGTGCTGGGTTTTGACCCCGTCGGCCTGGACGCGCTGGTTGCCCGCACGGGCATGGATGCCGCCACGCTGCAGGCGCATCTGCTTGAACTGGAGCTTGACGGCCATGTCGCGAGGCTGCCTGGCGGTTTGTTCCAGCGCGCCGCCTCGGCCTGACCCGCTTGTCTTGCGCGCAGGTTTCTGTGCTAGATTGGGGACATGTTTGAAGTGCTGGTGTTCGTCTACGAAAATTACTGGCGAGGCGATGCGTGCCCTGAACTGCAACAGCTCGGGCGCAAACTGAGCGCCGTCGGCTTTGAAGCCGATGAAATACAGCAGGCGCTGCGCTGGCTTGACGGCCTCAACATCGCGGCACAAAGCACCCAGATCCCGCCTGAGGCGCCCGAACAAACCCTCTTTCCCCAGCAGTCGCCCCACAGCATGCGCATTTACTCGGTGGCTGAGCAGGACCATCTGGGTGCCGATGCACTGAGCTTCGTGAGCTTCCTGGAAAGCGCGGGCGTCCTGCCTGCGCACATGCGCGAGATCGTCGTGGACCGCGCGATGGCTGCGCCCGGCGACCCGATATCTCTGGACGACCTGAAGATCATCGTGCTCATGGTTTACTGGAGCTTCGGCGAAGAACCGGATTCACTGGTTCTGGACGAACTGTGCGACGACGTGGACTCGCGCGTCGCCCACTGACGCGGTCATCAGCGGGCACCTTTACAAGGCACCCCCTCAAACGCGGGATAGGCCCGCTGGCGCCGGTTGGCTAACCTAGAACCACCCCCCCTGTTCTACTCCGGAGTACCCATGCGCCAGCTTCCCCGCCGTCCCCTCGCCCTGATTTCATCCGCCCTGGCTGCTGCTGGCCTGCTGGCCGCCTGCGGCGGTGGCAGCAGTTCGCCCACCACGTCGGTGTCTGGCTCAGTCATCAAGGGCCCGGTCAACGGTGCACAGGTTTGCGCCTTCAAGGCCGTCGCTGCCGGCAAGGGTGAACAGATCAAGTGCGTCACGACCACCAGCACCGGCGCGTACACCATGGACATCGACTATGTCGGTGACGTTGTCATTGAGGCCTCCGGCGGCACGTATACCGATGAAGCCACCGGCGCCACCAAGACTCTCAGCGACCCGCTGCAGGTCGTGCTGAACGCGCAGGGCTCGGCTGCCACGGGCGTTGTGACCCCGCTGACCTCGGTGGCCTACAGCCTGTCCAAAGCCGCCACGGGCGGCGTGTCCAGCGCCAACTTCGGCACGGCCGCCACCACGGTAGCCAGCCAGTTCCAGCTGAGCGGCGTGAACATTGCCACGGCCATCCCCGCCGTGACCGGTACCACCAATGCGTACGGCCAGATCCTGAAAGCCGTGTCGCAGTACGTGGCCAACGGCAACACGCTGGCCAGCTTCATTACCTTCACCTCGCCCACCACCATCCAGGTGGCGTTCAATTCTGCGTACGCGACGGCCAACGGCGCGACGATCAGCTTCAACCTGGGCGGCACCACGGCAGGCACGGGTACAGGCACTGGAACGGGTACCGGCACTGGTACTGGTACGGGCACTGTGCCGGGCACGGGCACGGGCACGGGCACGGGCACGGGAACAGGAACCGGCACCGGAACGTCCACCGCCTCATGCGGCATCACGGTGGCCGGCAGCGGGACCGTCGTTGCAAGCGGCTTCACCGTCCCCTTCTCACTGCCCGCCACCAAGGTGTGCGTGACTGGTGTGCCCGCCGCCAGCTGCACAGCCGGCAACGCACAGCTGCAGTCCGCCGCAGCGGGCGGCGCAACGCCTGCCGGCAACTACACACTGAGCTACACCTACACCTACGCACCCGGCGACTGCACCGGTGCAATCGCGACGGTGGCCGTGACGCTGTAAGCACTTCCCGCCCACAAGAAAGCCGCCCGAGGGCGGCTTTCTTATTGTGTGGCACAGACCTCGTGCTTCAGGACTGCAGCAGGCGTTCGGGATTGGCGTCCAGCTTGGCCAGTGCATCGCGGGTGGCGCGCACGGTCAGGGCTTCTTCTTCGGCCGGGACCAGCAGACCGGCCTGCAGGTAGGCGGCCAGCCGGCGCACCTGGACCAGGAAGCTGCGCCCGTCGGTGGAGGCAAACAGGTGCAGCTGCTTGCGCTCGCTGCACCAGGCGTACTGCACCTGGTTGGTCTTGCCGTTGTGGTCCAGCGTGAACCAGGTGCCCGGCTGGAGTTCCTGAGCCCAGGACAGCATCCCGGCACTGGGCTTGGAGCCCCCATCGGCCACCACTTCGATGGCCGAGGCGTCAATGCCCAGCATCAGTTCAATGCTCTCGGCGTCCAGCGGCAGGTCACCGGCCTGGTCATCCGAGACAAAGTCTTCCAGGTTGGCCAGCCGCTTGGCCATGGCTTCGATGCGTGCCTGGGGGATGGCTTCGGTCTTGGACAGGAAGGCATCGGCCAACGTGTCACCAATAATCTTGATATGCGCCTCTTGCGCAGAGCCCTGCACCCCCATCAGCGTCATGCCCTGACGCAGGCGCAGCAGCAGATTGGGCAAATCCTGGATCACGCGTGCCCGATCGTTGCGGTTGGGCTTGGCGCTGGCGGCCCAGACCAGGTCGGAAGCGGATTTCTTCAGAGCGATGGTGTCTTCGTGCTGGGGCCCGTTCTTCACGGCGGCCACGGCCAGCACGTCGGCCCAGACCTTGAAAAGGAATTCGCGGATCTCGTCACGCACCGGGATGTCCTGCAGCATGTTGCGCATCTCGATGGTGTACTGCACCGACATGGTTTCCTTCTGCTCGACTTGCTGCGCCACGCTCACCAGGCGTTGCGTCGCGCCCTTTTCCGTCAGGAACTTGGACAGGAAGCGCTGGAATTCGTCGTACACGAGCTGGAACACACGCCGGCCGGTCTCGGGGTATTGCTCGATGACCTGCACCACGCGCTTGATTTCGGACTCCAGAGCACTGCCGCTGGTGCCGCTGGCGTCAAAGCCCATCACACACGAACCCATGCGGTCAATCAGCTGGCGTGCCGGGTGCTGCAGCGTGCCGAAGAATTCGGGCTCGGACAGCGCGACACGCAGCACCGGCATCTGCAAGCGCGCAAACCACACCCGCACGGCGGGTGGAATACGCTCTTCGGCCAGGATGCTCTGGAACATCAGCGCCACAATCTCGATCGTGGCCTTTTCGCCCGATGTGGCGGCTTTCTTCTTGAGCTCACCCGTGCGCTGGCGCAGGGCGGTCGCAACCTGTTCGACGCCTGCGTCGTCAAACACCATCACTTCATGGACGGTACCGCCGCCGCCGGCCACCTCGGTCGAGCCCTGCTGTGACAGCGCCTCGGCCAGGGCCGGCGAAGGACGTGTGACATGGCTCATGTCAAAGCCCGCGACGCGATCCGTCAGCAGGCGCTTGAGCTGGCCGATCACGCCGGACGCGCGCGCGCGTGCCCTTGCCAATGGCGGCGAGCTGGTCAGCATGCGGGTCTCTTCATTGGCACCGGAGCCGCTGCCCGGGTGACCACCATGGCCACCGCCATGCGACATGGCGCCTTGGCCGGACTGCCCACCATGCCCTCCACCGTAGCCTTGCGGGCCACCTGGTCCCGCACCACCACTGCCACTGCCACCGCCGTAACCTTGCGAGCCACCTGGGCCCACATTACCGCCATTGCCTGGGCCGCCGTAGCCCTGCGAGCCACCGGGTCCCGCACCGCCACCGCCACCGCCTGCGTAGCCACGCGAACCCCCATGGCCATCGGCACCTCCCTGAGCACCACCGTACCCACCGTTGTAGCCGCCGCCGCCCTGTCCACCGTTGTACCCACCGCCGGGCGCTCCTGCCTGGCCGCCGCCATACGCACCTTGCCCACCGCCGCCGCCGTGACCGCCACCTTGATATCCGCCGTCGCCACCGCCGCCGGCATAGCCGCCACCAGGGCCGCTGCCGGAAAAACCGGAACTTCCACCGCCCTGGTAGCCACCGCCATAGCCACCGCCAGCGCCATAGCCACCACCATGCCCCGTATAGGCCTGCCCGCCGTCGTTGTTGTCGGCTCCGGGGTTGGGCTGCTGCCCCTGGGGCTGGCCGCCGCCGGGCCGCCGGCCTGAGCCCGCAGCGGGAGCAGACGTGCGCCGCACCCGTTGGGACAGGTCGATATCAGGCAGAACGCCGCTGCTGACCAGGAATTCGTTGGTGTGGCTGTAGGCGGCGACCAGCTGTTCCACCATGTGTTGCTGGATCAGGTCCTTGACCAGGCTCCAGGTTTCGCGAGCCAAACCTGCCGCTACCCATTGCTCCACCAGCAACTGGGCGCTCACTTCGGGGCGCAGGATGTCATAAGACTGCAGATCGTCGCCGCCCTCCAGGTGCTGCATGCGCAAACGCAGGTCATTCAGCTCCCAGGTCACTTTGTCCAGCACGGACAGGGCCAGGCGCGAGGACAGGATCTTTTTTTCGACCACATCGTCGCCGATCAGCTCCAGGCTGGACGCCTCCAGCCGAACCCGGGCCGTGGCTGTGGGCGGAATGAGTGCTCGGCGCCAGGCTTTGGGCGTGCCCTCTGTCCATTTCTTGTGCAGGCGCTCGAACTCCAGCATGGCGTCGCGCCGGTCCTGCATTTCCTTGGTGCTGGCGCTCTGGTCCACCAGTTCGATGAGCTTGGCACGCACGGCCTCTGCCAACGGCCCCATAACGCCTTCGGCCTGCGAAATGAAGACCTCCCGCGCCTTTCGGCCCAGCGCGTTGCTGTCAGGGGTGGGCAGGGGGCCAGACATGGAAAGACTTCAGGGGCTCAGACCACAGCGCCGGCGTTGGGGTCGTTGGGGTCTGTGCCGTCTTTCTTGGGCGTGGGGCCGCCCTTGGCCAGGTCTTCACGCTTGATGCCCAGCCACATGGCAATGGCGGCGGCGACAAACACCGAAGAGTAAATGCCAAAGCAGATGCCGATGGTCAACGCCAACGCAAAGTAAAACAGGGTGGGGCCGCCGAACAGCAGCATTGACAGGACCATGATCTGGGTAGAGCCGTGGGTGATGATGGTACGGCTGATGGTCGAAGTGATGGCGTTGTCAATGATTTCCGTCGTGTCCATCTTGCGGTATCGGCGGAAGTTTTCACGGATTCGGTCAAAAATCACAACGGATTCGTTCACAGAATAGCCCAGCACCGCCAGCACCGCCGCCAGCACCGCCAGCGAAAACTCCCACTGGAAGAACGCAAAGAACCCTAGGATGATGATCACGTCGTGCAGGTTGGCGATGATGGCCGCCACGGCGAATTTCCATTCAAACCGGAAGGCCAGGTAAATCATGATGCCCACGACCACCATGCCCAGGGCCTTCAGCCCGTCTGCCGCCAGTTCGTCGCCCACCTGCGGGCCGACAAATTCGCTGCGCTTGAGCGTCACGTCCGGGTTGGACTGCTTCAGGGCCGCCATCACCTTGTCGCTTTGTTGTCCGGAACTCACACCCTTTTGGGCCGGCAGGCGGATCAACACGTCACGCGCCGTGCCGAAGTTCTGGACTTGCACGTCGGTAAATCCCAGGCCCGACACCGTGCCCCGCACCTTTTCAAGCTCGGCCGGCTGCGAATAGCCCACTTCCATCAGGGTGCCGCCCGTGAACTCCACCGACAGGTGCAGCCCGCGCGTGAGCAGGAAGAACACGGCTGCGGCAAACGTCAGGAACGAAATCACGTTGAAAATCAACGCGTTCTTCATGAACGGGATGTCACGGCGGATCTTGAAGAACTCCATTCGCGTCTCCTCACTTGGTCTTGGTTATAGCGCCATCGGGCGCGGGGCGCCAGACAGTACCTATGGATACGCTTTTGAGCTTTTTCTGGCGTCCGTACCAGAAGTTGACCAGGCCACGCGAGAAGAACACGGCGGAGAACATGGAAGTCAGGATGCCGATGCAGTGAACGACGGCAAAGCCACGCACCGGCCCGGAGCCGAAGGCCAGCAAGGCCACACCGGCAATCAGCGTGGTGATGTTGGAGTCCAGGATGGTGGCCCAGGCGCGGTCATAGCCCGCATGGATCGCCGCCTGTGGCGAAGCGCCATTGCGCAGCTCTTCGCGAACGCGCTCGTTGATCAACACGTTGGAGTCGATCGCCATACCGAGCGCCAGCGCCATGGCTGCCATGCCCGGCAGCGTCAGTGTGGCCTGCAGCATGGACAAGATCGCCACCAGCAGCAGCAGGTTGACCGCCAGCGCAATGCCGGAAATCAGGCCAAACAGCATGTAATACAGCGCCATGAAGGCCACGATCACCGCAAAGCCCCAGGCCACGCTCTGGAAACCCTTGGCGATGTTCTCGGCACCCAGCGTCGGGCCGATGGTGCGTTCCTCGATGATTTCCATGGGCGCGGCCAGCGAGCCGGCGCGCAGCAGCAGGGCCAGATCGGCGGCTTCATTGACGGTCATGGAGCCGGAAATCTGGAAGCGGTTGCCCAGCTCGCTCTGGATTACAGGGGCTGTCAACACCTCGCCCTTGCCCTTTTCGAACAGCAGGATGGCCATGCGCTTCTTGACGTTTTCGCGGCTGGTGTCGCGCATGATGCGCCCGCCCTTGGCGTCCACGGTCAGGTCCACCTTGGGCTGCTGGCTTTGCGAATCAAAGCCGGGCTGGGCGTCGGTCAGGCTTTCGCCCGTAAGGATCACCTGCTTCTTGACGATGACGGCGCGGCCGTCGCGCTCCAGAAAGCGCTCGGCGCCAAAAGGCACGGGGCCGGTGCCCAGTTCGGCGGAACGGGCTTCAGCGCTTTCATCAACGAGGCGCATTTCCAGTGTGGCGGTGCGCCCCAGAATGTCCTTGGCCTTGGCGGTATCCTGAACGCCGGGCAGCTGCACCACGATACGGTCCAGCCCCTGCTGCTGGATCACCGGCTCGGCCACGCCCAGCTCGTTGATCCGGTTGTGAAGCGTCACGATGTTCTGCTTCAAGGCCTGGTCCTGCAGGCGCCGGGCCGCTTCGGGCTTGATCGTGGCCGTCAGCTTGTATTCGACGCCCTCGGCGACATCCACGGTTTGCAGGTCGGGAAAGCTCTCGGCAATCAGGCGGCGCGCTGCATCCAGCGTTTGTGAGTCCCGAAACCGCACTTCCACGGCCTGGGCATTGCGGGCGATGCCGGCATGGCGCAGGTTCTTTTCCCGCAGGCCGGCGCGGATGTCGCCGGCAAAGGCCTCGGCACGCTTGGTCAACGCCGCCTGCATGTCCACCTGCAGCATGAAGTGCACGCCGCCGCGCAGGTCCAGCCCCAGGTACATGGGCCCCGCGCGCAATGCAGACAGCCAGGCCGGTGAACGCGACAGCAGGTTGAGCGCGACCACATACGGCGGGTCGGACGGGTCCGGCACCAACGCCTTCTGGATCGCGTCCTTGGCTTTCAGCTGAACGTCGGTGGAGTCAAAGCGCGCCTTGATGGAATTGCCGTCAAAGCTGATGACCTCGGCGACGATCCCGGCGGCCTTCAAGGCCTCTTCGACACGCACCTGCGTGGTGCTGTCCACCTTGACCGTGGACTTGCCGGCAGATACCTGGACGGCAGGCGACTCACCAAAGAAATTGGGCAGGGTATAGATGGCCCCCACCAGCAACGCGATCAGGATGATCGCGTACTTCCACACCGGGTATCGATTCATCTTGTAGCTGTGTTATTTGATGGTGCCCTTGGGCAGCACCTGCACGACCGCGCTGCGTTGCAGCTGGACTTCAACGCCGTCAGCCAGCTCGACACCGATGTAGGTGTCGCCCAGTTTCGTGACCTTGCCCAGCAAGCCGCCGGCGGTCGCCACTTCGTCGCCCTTGGCCAGTGCTTCGATCATGGTGCGATGCTCCTTCTGGCGCTTCATCTGGGGTCGGATCATCACGAAGTAAAGCACCACAAACATCAGCACCAGGGGCAGCATGCTCATCAGGGACGACTGCATGCCGCCGCCAGCTGCTGCTGGCGCGGTTTGGGCAAAAGCGGAAGAAATGAACACGACAGCTCCAACGAAATTGATCAGTACAAAAAGCCCGCAAACAAACGGGCACTCAACAGTGCCCGTTTGGCGGGGAGCGTGCAATTGTAAGCGTGCGGCAAGCGTAAAGACATGTAACCCGAACAGCCGCCCGGGGTTGTTCAGGCTGCGTCGCGCACCCCCTGCGGATCGTGCCACTGCTGCATCAGGCCTGCCCAGCGGTTGCGCACCGCCGTCAGGTTGCGCTCTTTCACGTGGCCAAAACCCTTGATCTGCTCGGGCAGGCGGGCGATCTCCAGCGCCAGGGCATGGTTTCCGGCATTCAGCGAGGTGAGTATTTGCTCCACACTGACCTGGTATTCACCGATCAGGGCGCGCTCCGTGCGGCGCTCTTCGGTACGCCCAAAGATGTCGAACGCCGTGCCGCGCAGGCCCTTCAGGCCTGCCAGCACCCGGAAAGCGGTCAACATCGCCGGGCCGAATTGGCGCTTTTGCAGCTCGCCGCGCTCGTTCTTTTTGGCAATGATGGGGGGCGCCAGGTGGTAGTTGAGCTTGAAGTCACCCTCGAACATGCCGTTCACCCGGTCAAGGAATGTGCGGTCGGTGTGCAGGCGGGCCACTTCGTACTCGTCCTTGTACGCCATCAACTTGAACAGGTTGCGCGCCACGGCCTCGGTCAGCACCGTCTTGCCCAGCGGCATTTCGGCCACGCGAACCTTGTCGATAAACGACTTGTAGGTATCGGCATAGGCCTCGTTCTGGTAAGCGGTCAGGAACTCTATACGGCGCGCCACCAGGGTTTCCAGCGTCTCGCGCTTCTTGAATTCGATCACCTGCGCCGGAGACAGCAGCTTTTCCACCGACGCCCAGTCGTGCGCGGCGCGGCGGCCCCATTCAAAGGCAGTCTTGTTCTGCTCCACCGCCACCGCATTGAGCTCAATCGCGCGCATCAGCGACTCATGCCCCAACGGGATCCAGCCCTTTTGCCAGGCGTAGCCCAGCATCAGGGGGTTGGTGTAGATGCTGTCGCCCATCAGGCGCGTGGCCGCAGCGTCTGCGTCGAACGTGCCCACGCCGTCCAGGCCCACGGCCTTCACCACTTCGGCCACGCAGGCGTCCGCCGGGTTTTGCCAGGCGGCGTCGCGCACAAAGGCGGCCGTGGGCGTGCTGTGCGAATTGAGCGCCACATGGGTGCGCCCGGCGCGCATGCGCAATACCGTTTCCTTGCCCGCAGCCACGATCGGATCGCAGCCGATGATCAGGTCCGCGCCCGCCATGCTCACGCGGGTGGTACGGATGTCGTCAGCGTGGTTGCCGATCAGCACATGGCTCCAGGTCGCTCCGCCCTTTTGCGCCAGGCCACCGGCGTCCTGCGTGACGATGCCCTTGCCTTCCAGGTGGCCCGCCACGCCCAGCAGTTGGCCGATGGTGATCACGCCTGTGCCTCCCACGCCCGCCACCACGATGCCGAAAGCGCCGTGAATGGCCGGAATCACCGGCTGGGGCAGCTCACCCAGGGTGAACGGTGACGCCGTCTTGTCTTTGGCCTTTTTCTTGAGCTGGCCGCCTTCGACGGTGACGAAGCTCGGGCAAAAGCCTTTCAGGCAGCTCATGTCCTTGTTACAGGTGCTCTGGTTGATGGTGCGCTTGCGGCCGAACTCGGTCTCCAGCGGCTCCACGCTCAGGCAGTTGGACTGCACGCCGCAGTCGCCGCAGCCCTCGCACACCAGCTCATTGATGACCACGCGCTTGGCCGGGTCCACCATGCTGCCGCGCTTGCGGCGGCGGCGCTTTTCGGTGGCGCAGGTCTGGTCATAAATGATGACCGTGGTGCCCTTGATCTCTCGGAATTCGCGCTGCACGGCGTCCAGGGTGTCGCGGTGCTGGATGGCGATACCCCCTGGCAGGCCCTGCACAGAGTCGTATTTCTCGGGCTCGTCGGTCACGATGGTGATCTTGACCGCGCCTTCAGCCCGCATGCTTTGCGCGATCTGCACCACGCTGTGGCCCTCGGGCCGCTCGCCCACCTGCTGGCCGCCGGTCATGGCGACCGCGTCGTTGTACAGGATCTTGTAGGTGATGTTGGCGCCCGCGGCGATGCTCTGGCGCACCGCCAGCGACCCGCTGTGAAAGTAGGTGCCGTCGCCCAGGTTGGCAAAAATATGCTGGTCGGTGGTGAAGGGCTGCTGGCCCGTCCAGGGCACGCCCTCGCCACCCATTTGCGTGAAGCCCACGGTGCTGCGGTCCATCCAGGTGGCCATGAAATGGCAGCCGATGCCGGCCATGGCGCGGGACCCCTCGGGTACTTTGGTGCTGGTGTTGTGCGGGCAGCCCGAGCAGAACCAGGGCTGGCGGTCGGCCCCTTTCACCCCGTTCAGTTCGACCACGCTCATCGCCGTTTCCTTGGCCTGCAGGATGGCCAGCTGCGCGTTGATGCGCGCAGCCATGTCGCCGTCCAGACCCAGCTTCTTCAGACGCTGTGCAATGGCGCGCGCGATGATGGCGGGCGACAGGTCGGCGTTGGCGCGCAGCAGCTTGTTCTCGGTCGGGTTGGCCATGGACCATTCGCCACCCGAATAATCGCCTTCGACCTCGTTGAACTTGCCCAGCACATTCGGCCGCACGTCGGGGCGCCAGTTGTACAGCTCTTCCTTGACCTGGTATTCAATGACCTGGCGCTTTTCTTCCACCACCAGGATCTCGCGCAGGCCGGTGGCAAATTCACGCGTGCCCTGGGCCTCCAGCGGCCAGACCACGCCCACCTTGTGCAGGCGGATGCCCAGACGCCGGCAGGTGTCGTCGTCCAGCCCCAGGTCCAGCAGGGCCTGGCGTGTGTCGTTGTAGGCCTTGCCGCTGGCGATGATGCCGAAGCGGTCGTTGGGGCCTTCAATGACGTTGTAGTTCAGGCGGTTGGCGCGGATGTAGGCCAGCGCGGCATACCACTTGTAGTCAAACAGGCGGGCTTCCTGCTCCAGCGCATGGTCGGGCCAGCGGATGTGCACGCCGCCCGGCGGCATCTGGAAATCGGTAGGGATCTTGATGTCCACCCGCTCGGGATCGATCATGGCCGTGGCGCTCGATTCCACAATTTCCTGGATGGTCTTCATGCCAGCCCACACGCCCGAGAAGCGGCTCATGGCGAACGCATGGATGCCCAGGTCCAATATTTCTTGCACCGTGGCCGGGAAGAACACCGGCAGGCCGCAGGCCTTGAAGATGTGGTCGCTCTGGTGCGCGGCGGTGGAGCTCTTGGACACGTGGTCGTCGCCGGCTACTGCAATCACGCCGCCGTATTGCGTGGTACCGGCCATGTTGGCGTGCTTGAACACGTCCGAGCAGCGGTCCACGCCCGGGCCCTTGCCATACCAGATGCCGAACACACCATCAAACTTGTTGGTGCCCGCGGGCGAGAAGCCCAGCTGCTGCGTGCCCCACAGCGCGGTCGCCGCCAACTCTTCGTTCACGCCCGGCTGAAACACGATGTTCTGCGCCTTGAGGTACTTGCTGGCCTTCCACAGCGCCTGGTCATAGCCGCCCAATGGGGACCCTCGGTAACCGCTGATGAACCCGGCCGTGTTCTTGCCCTGCTGGGCGTCACGCAGGCGCTGCAGCATGGGCAGCTTCACCAGGGCCTGCACGCCGCTCATGAAAGCGCGGCCGTAGTCCAGTGAATATTTGTCGTCCAGGGTGACGGTCTCAAGCGCTTTGCGGATGTGCTCGGGCAAGGGGGCGTTCATTTGTTGTGGTCTCCAGTTCGTGGGGGGCCTGCCTTGTGGGCAGATTATTCGGCGCACCGGGGTAAGGCGCAGCCTCTAACAGCATGCAAAGTGTATGCCCGCAGCACAGATAAGTCTTTGCGTTCTATGCCCGATTTATATTGATTCAAGAAAGAATCTTGCTCAAAATTGCACCCCATGGAAACACTCGACAAGTTTGACATCGCCATCCTGTCCGAACTGCAAGCCGACGCCCGCCTGACCAATGCCGAGCTGGCCCAGCGTGTGGGCCTGTCGGCTGCGCCCTGTTGGCGCCGCGTGCGGGCGCTGGAAGAATCCGGCTTCATCAAGGGCTACCGCGCCGAGATCGACCGCCACAAGATCGGCCTGGGTGTGCTGGCCTTTGTGCGCCTGGACGCGAACCGCAACACCGGCGAGCTGACGCGGGAGATGGAAGAAGCCATCCGCAAGATCCCCGAGATCGTGTCGTGCCACTACATCAGCGGCGCAGGCACCTTCGAGCTGCAGGTGGTCAGCCGCGACCTGGACAGCTTTTCGCAGTTCGCGCGCAAGGTGCTGATCAACCTGCCCAATGTGAAAGACCTGCACACCAGCTTTTCGCTGGGTGAGGTCAAGGCCAGCAGCAGCCTGCCGCTGGCGCACCTGAGCCCGCCCGCGCGCAGCTGAATCACGGGGCTGTCACAAAACCTTCGCCCCGCGCCGCAACACTGGTTGCCTGCGGGTTGCAAAGGAGTCGTTCATGCCCCGGTCTTTCCGCCCCCGGGCGCACTGGTTTGTGGCCGGCATGGCTGCGCTGGCGTTGCCACCGGCCACTGCACAGGACGCCGCCAACGGCGCCATGCTCTACATGCGCCTTTCATCGGACACGCGCGCCTGTGTGGCATGCCACGGCCCGGATCCGGGCCAGAACCACAACAACATCCTGCGCGCCGCCGACGACCCCGCCGCCCTGACGCGGGTGCTGAACACGGTAAGCGCCATGGGCTTCCTGCGCTCGCGGCTGTCGGACAGCGACATCGCGGACGTCTCGGCTTTCCTGGGCACGGTGACGCGCCTGAATGCGCCTGCATCAGCGCTGCGGATGTGGCCCATCACGATGGAGTTCGGCATGGCGCCGCCGGGCGAGCCGGCGTCCAGCCAGACGGTACGTCTGGAGAATCCTTCTGCCACGACCGGCCTGCCCGTACTGTCCATCACCTCGTCGAACCCGGCGCTGGCCATCACGCACAACTGCCCTGCCGTGCTGGCCGCGCAGGCGGGGTGCGACATCCGCGCCACATTGACTCCCCAGGACGCCAGCCTCGTTCGCGCCACCCTCCAGATACAAACGCCGTCACAAACCCAGCTGGCTGGCGCGTCCGGCTACGGCACGCAGGGGCCTTTGGGCCGGTTGCGCTGGCGTGGCAACCCTTCGTCCACGGTCTTTGGCACCGGTGCGCCCGACAGCGTGCAGCGCCAGACGCTGGTGCTGGACAACACCGGCGTGATGCCGGTCGTGCTGGGGCAGACCACCTTCGTCGGGCCGCAAGCCAGCCAGTTCCGACGCGAATCAGGTTGCGACGCCGGAGCGGTGCTGCAGGCTGGCACGGCTTGCGAGATGGTCGTGGCCTACACGGCCAACCGCCTGTCGCTGGCGCGGGCGACGCTGCAGGTTCGCGGCGATGGCGGCAACCCGCAGTCCCTGGCGGTGCAGGGCACGTCAAATGCGGACGCGCCCGCCATCTCCACACCGGCCGTCATGCCGCCTGAATCAGGCGGGGGTTGCTCCGTCGGCCCGCCGGGGCGCCGTGGTGGCGACACCAGCCTCGTCTGGCTGGCGCTGGCTGCAGCCGCGCTCGCGTGGCTGCGCCGCCCCCGCAAGCGCTGAGCGCGCCAACAAAAATGCCCGGCCCCCAATCAGGGGCCGGGCAACCGGTTGAACCGGGAGCTCAGACTTCTGGTTCTTTGATCGATCAGGCGCCGATCAGGCCGCCGTCATTCTTCGTGATCACGATGGTGGCCGAACGCGGGCGCGCATTGGCGCCGCCTGCGCCGTAGCCGGCATTGCCGGGCCAATGGCTCAGGTACTTGGTGGGGTCGGTGACGTTGGCCTTGGTGATGGTCTCGCCCGGGTGCTGGATGTTCACGAACACCGTGCGGCCGTCCGGCGTTTCGGTGATACCGGTGATTTCACAGTCCTTGGGGCCCACCAGGAAGCGGCGCAGCTTGTCGGCTGCGGGCTTGGCGCCCACGCGCGTGGCCACGTCAAGCTTGCTGCCGTCAGCCTTGGTGTAACTCAGCGTGGTGGTGGCACCATCGCCCACCTGGCCGGGCACGCCCACGAGCATCATGCAGTTGGTGGCGTCGGTGTAGGCGCCGTCATCGGTCTGGATGAAGCACAGGCCCGTCCTGGGGCTGAACCACAGGCCGTCAGGGCTGGAAAAATCCTGGTCAGCTGTCAGGGCCGACAGGTTCACCTGCGTCAGGCTTGCGTCGGACTGCGCGCCGAACAGGTATACGTCCCACGTGAAAGTGGTGGCGGCGTTCTCGCTGCCGGTTTCCTTCATGCGCAGGATGTGGCCGTTGATGTTGCCCGGCGCGCTGGCTGCCGTGGGCGCGTCGGTGTAGGCGCGCGGGTTGGCGGCGTCCACCAGCTGCTGGGACGAACCCGTCGGCTCGACCTTGCGGTTGGCGTTGTTGGTCAACGCGTAGTAGATCTCGCCGGTGGTGGGGTGCACCGCGCACCATTCGGGGCGGTCCATCTTGGTGGCGCCTACTGCGTCGCCAGCCAGGCGCGCGTTGATGGCCACATCACCGTTGTCGGCAAAGCGGTAGGTGGTGTAGTTGGCAATGGCAGCAGTCGCCATGCTCAGCTCGATCCACTGGCCCGTGCCGTCGGCGTTGAACTTCGCCACGTACAGCTTGCCGCTGTCCAGGTATTTGTCGCCGGTGGTGATGCGGTTGGCCGGGCTCGCGTCGGCTGCGCTCCAGGTGGCGGTGGACACAAACTTGAAGATGTATTCACCGCGCGAATCGTCTCCCTGGTACACGGCCAGCGGCTTGCCGGCCACCGGCTTGCCAAACGCCGCGCTTTCGTGCGCAAAGCGCCCCAGCGACGTGCGCTTGCGGATGGCCTGCGTCTTGTCGTAGGGGTCGATTTCGACGATGTAGCCGAAGGTGTTGAGCTCGTTGCGGTAGTCGTCCGTGCCGTCGGCAGACGTACCCGTCTGGCTGATGTTCCAGCGGGCGTACTTGTCATCCGCGCCGGCCGTTTCCCAGCCGTGGCGGCTGGCGGCACCCTGGGCGCGGCCATTGCGGTTGAGTGACACCACGCTCTTGGCGGTGGCGCCGCCGCGTGTGGCGTCATCCGCTGCGCCGCGCGTGAAGTAACCCGCCCAGTTTTCTTCGCCGGTCAGGAAGGTGCCCCAGGGCGTGTAGCCCGTGCCGCAGTTGTTGATGGTGCCGCGGCAGTCATTGCCCGATGTGGAGAATTTCGTCTTCATCAGCGCATTGCCGCGCGCCACGCCATTGACCAGCATGGGCGTGAACGGTGTCACACGACGGTTGAAGCTGGAGGCCTTGTCGTAGGCGAACTTGCCGGCAACCTTGCGCACTTCCACGATGGACACGCCATGCGCGGGGATTTCCTTGTCCGCTTCAGCGGCGGGGCGGGGGTTGGCGGTAACGCCTGCCGCATGCAGGAACTGGTCGGTCAAGGCTTCATGGTTCATGGCCAGCAGGCCGCGGTCGGAGCTGCTGGCGTCACGGCCAGTACCGGCGGCGTTCAGGCCGAAGTACTCCATGCCGTCGTGGTGGTCGCCGGCGCGATTGTCAAAGTCGGTGTCGGTGCCGTCGTTCTTGAATTCCGGCGTGGCGGCGGTGAGCGGGTCGCCCAGGCCGTAAATGATGCTGGCGGTGTAGCCCGTGGAGACAGTCAACACGTCCGCGGTGCTCTTGGCCACGGCCGGGAAGCTCAGCTTGATGCCGGTGTCCACCACCGGGGCGGGGGCTGCATCGCTGCCACCGCCACAAGCCGTGAGTGCCACGCTGCCCAGCACGGCCGTGCCGGCGGTGCCAAAGCCGGCCTTGAACAGGCTGCGACGGCTCAGCCGCGCCTCAATTACATCGGAGATGGACGGGTTGTTGCTGGTATTGAAATCTTCGCTGTCATGGCCTTGCACAGCCTGCTGCTCGGGCTTTGTCATCGCGTTCATCGGGGAACCTTTCGGGGACGGTGTTGAAACTCAACCCGCAAGGCTAGGCAGCGCGCATGACACCACCATGGCATTGCCATGACGGATTCGTGAAAGCGCAGGGCTCAGTCGGCGCCGGGCCGCCCCAAGGCGACTGAAGCCCCTCGGGGGGCAGCGCAGTACACGCAGTGACAAGCGTGGGGGCCACTCAGTCGCGCGCGCAGCGCGCTGCCAGCGGCAGCAACGGGTAGCGCACGATGGCCTCCCGGCCCGTGGCCCCCAGGCCAAACTCGGCCTTCATGCGCGGGTTGCTGTAGAACAGGTGGGTGGGCGACGTGCCCCCCGCATCGCGGTACAACACATCGCGCCCGCGCGCGCCGTCCAGGATGGCGGTGTCGTCGATGAAGCGCGCGGTAAAGGTGATGCCGTGTTCACACTGGTAGAGAGGCACAACTGGCGCGGTGGCGGGGCCGGCACAGCCCGCCAGTGCCGCTACAGCGGCCAGAACCAGAACAGGACGTGTCTTCATGCGTTTCACCTCGGCAATCATTTGGGCCACAGCACCCACAACCGCAGCGGCTGCTTCAAGCGCCCGGCCAGCTCGCCCGCCTGCGGGCCCCAGCCAGCAAAGTAATCAGCCCGCACCGCGCCCACGATGGCGCTGCCCGTGTCTTGCGCCAGCACCAGCCGCTGCAGGTTGATGGACGGCCCGGCAGACGCCAGCCACACCGGCGTGCCATAGGGGATGCTTTCGCGGTCCACCGCGATCGAACGGCCCGGCGTCAGCGCCACGCCCTGCGCGCCGCGCGGCCCGAACCCGGCATCCAGGTCACTCAGCGGCTCTTCCCGGAAGAAGACGGTGCGCGGGTTGCTCCACAGCATCTCGTTCACGCGCTGCGGGTTCTGCCGCGTCCAGGCCTTGATGCCGGGCCACGAGGCATCGCGGATCAGGCCTTGCTGCAGCAGCCAATTGCCAACGCTGCGATACGGTTGATCATTGCTTGCGGCAAAGGCCAGGCGCACCAGGCGCTGCGAGCCATCGGCCTCGGTCACGCGCACCCGCCCCGAGCCCTGGATCTGCAGCACCAGCGCGTCCAGCGGGTCGGCCAGGTACGCGATCTCGCGTCCGCGCAGGGCAGCGCGGGCTTCGGGCAGTGTTTCCATCTCTTGCCTTGTGTACCAGGGCCTGCGTGCGCCCAGCGTGGCGGGCGGGCGGTACAGCGGCACACTGTTGCTGGCCGTGGGTTCTCGCGTGGCGTCCAGCAGCGGCTCGTAGTAGCCGGTCAGCAACCCCTCATGCGACGCAGCCACTGCGCCGCTCAGTGGCTCCACCCGGTACGGCTGCAGCCGCTGCTGAATCCAGGCACGTTGCTCGGCGTCGCCCGCGATGCTCAGGCGGCGCACTTCTGCGCACAGCGGCGCAAACACCGGGCCAGGTCGTTCGCAGCTTTTGAGCCAGGCGTTCCAGGCCTCGTGCAGCGGGTCGTCGGCAAAGCCGGGCAGGTCGGCCCAGCGCACAGGCACCCAGCGGCTTTTGGATTGCTGGATGGCAGGCGGCAGCGGCGCGCTGTCGTCAGGCGGCAAGGCCGGGGCTGTGGCCTGCGGCACTGGCGTGGGCGCGGAGTCCGGCGGCAAGGGCGGCGGGCTGCCGCAGCCGACCAGCGTTCCTACAATCAGCACCGTTGCAACCAACCAGGGAAAACCGTTCATGGGTCTGATTCTGCTTGAAGCGCTGCTGGCGCTGGTGTTGCTGGTGGGTATTGTTTGGTGGACGATGTTTTCTGGGCGGAAGAAGGGAGAGCTTTCTTCTTCCGAAGACGATTCGGGGAAGAAATAGCTTCTCTTTGCTCTTGTGGCGGGGCCACACCTCTGTTTTCCCCCACTCATCCCCCCCGCCCCTTCTCTGCCCCCGCCGGGGCAGAGAAGGGGGGCCTGGATTTGAGGGTTGGCCTCCGGCGACGGGTTACAGGGAGACGCGGCGATACACCCAGGCGCGCAACGGCCAATGCCTGCAGTTGGGGCAGTGGCCGCCTGGTGGCACGCCCCCGCGAGCGGCTGCGCCTGCTCGTGCTGGCACGCGAAGCGTTCAGCGGTAACGGACAGACCGGTCAGCCACAGCCCCAACCGCCGGCATGCGCTGTGGCGTGCCATGGTGTAACGCAGCTCTACTCAAGTAGCTCGCGTCCGGCGCGACGGCATCAAATCCAGGCTCCCCTTCTCTGCCCCAGCGGGGGCAGAGAAGGGGCGGGGGGGATGAGTGGGGGAAACAGAGGTGCAGCCCCGCTGCAAAATCAAAAACTCAAAGACTACGCATCAAATTAGCCAACTCCACAGCCGACTTCACTTCCATCTTGTCAAAAACCCGCGCCCGATGAACCTCCACCGTGCGCACACTGATGTCCAGCTGGTCGGCAATCAGCTTGTTGGGCAGCCCCTCCACCACCAGCCGCATGACGTCGCGCTCTCGCTCGGTCAGGTCCTGCAGCCGGGCCTGCAGTTTGCCGCTTTGGCGACGCGCGTCCAGCGTGCGGGCCGACTGAGCAATGGCCTGCTCGATGCGGTCCACCAGGGCGTTGTCAGAGAACGGCTTTTCGCAGAAATCAAACGCGCCGCGCTTGACGGCGTCCACCGCCGTGGGCACGTCGGCATGGCCGGTCAAAAAGATCACCGGCAGGCTGGCGGCCAGTCCGCGCGCCACGATCGATTCAAACAATGCCAGCCCGCTCATGCCGGGCATGCGTACGTCCAGCAGCAGGCAGCAGGGGTCGCGCGGCACAAAGCCTTCGGCCAGGAAGCGGTCAAAGTCCTCGCCGCTGGCAAACACCTCGCTGGGCAAATGGCGCGAGCGCAGCAGCCAGGCCAGCGCGTCGCGCACGCCGGCGTCGTCGTCCACGATGAACACGGTGGCATTGAGTACAGGTTGCATCAGGCGGGGCCGTTGTCAGCCGGCAGGGTGAATCTGAAAATCGTACCTTGGGGAGGGTTGGGTTCGAACCCGAGGAATCCCCCATGCTGCTCCACCACCGTGCGGCACAGGCTCAGGCCCAGCCCCATGCCCTCGGCCTTGGTGGTGAAAAACGGCGTGAACAGCTGCTGCGCAACGTCGTCCGGGATACCCGGGCCATGGTCTGCCACAGAGAACTCCAGCCACACCTTGGCGCTGTGCTCGCTGATGCCGGCACGGCGCACCTGGATCAGCACCGCCCGGTCGGCCGTGCCCGCGGTGGCCATGGCCTGCATGGCATTGCGTGTGAGGTTCAGCAGCACCTGCTCGACCATGGTGCGGTCGCACAGCACGGCGGGCAGGCCGTCCTGCAAGCGCGTTTCCACCCGCACGTACAGCTTGCGCGCCTGCAGGCTCACCAGCGGCATGATCGCGTCCAGTAGCGCGCGCGGCGCCACCGCCTCGCGAGCCTGGTCGCGCCGGCGCACAAAGTCGTGCACGCTGCGGATCACCTTGCCTGCGCGCTCGGCCTGCTCGGCGATACGGCGCATCGCCACCTCCAGGTCGGCCGCGGTGTGCGGGCCCTCGCGCAGCAGGTTCATGGACCCGTTGGCATAGCTGGCAATGGCCGCCAGCGGCTGGTTCAGTTCGTGGCTGAGCAGCGACGCCATCTCGCCCACCGTCGCCAGCCGGGCGGTGGCCTGCAGCCTGTCCTGGCTGGCGCGTGACAGCTCCTCGACGCGGCGCTGTTCGCTCACATCCAGGAATGCGCTCATCCAGCCGGTTTGCACGCCATGCGCATTGATCAGCGGCGCCTCGATGATCAGCACCGGAAAGCGCGAGCCGTCCTTGCGCATGAAGACGGATTCAAAACCTTCGCGCGGCGGCGCATGCTGGCCGGCCAGCCGGACAGCCTGGCGCTGGTTGTATTCATCGGCCAGCTCGGGCGGCCAGTAGGGGGCGGGCACGCCATGGCCCAGCAGCTCCTCCACCGAAAAGCCCACCATCTGGCAGAACGCCGGGTTCACATAGGTGATGCGCCCCTGCAGGTCGCGCGCGCGCAGGCCGGTCACCAGCGAATCCTCCATGGCCTTGCGAAAGGCCAGGGCTTCGGCCAGGTCGTTTTCAGCCCGCAGGCGCCGGCGCGTGTCCTTGCCCAGCATGACCAGCACCGACACCAGCGCAATGGACATGGCCGTCACCAGGGCCGTCAGGACGTTGGGAAACAGGTCGGGTGCGCCGCGCCAGCTGTCGATGCGCAGCACCAGCGTGTTGCCCGGCAGGTCGATCAGCTGCTGCGCGGTAAAGATGCGGCTGCCGCGCCGGGACGAGCCATGCAGCGCCAGACGGGTGCCGTCGGCTTCGGTGAACGACACGTCCTGGCTGCGCGTCAGCGGCTTGGGGACCAGGTCGGTCAGTATTTCCTGCAGCGAATAGGTGGCCACCAGGTAGCCCGTGACTTCACCGGCCACCACCTGGGGCATGCACAGCTCCATCACCTCCACACCCAGGCCGTCCATCTGCGGCACAAAGTAACTGGCCGAATACGCGGGTGCGCTGATACGGCGCGCGTTGCTGCAGGCCTGGGCTACGTCGGCGCTGGCGTTGTCGCGCCCCAGCCGGGCAAACACCGGCTGGCGGTAGGGCGTGTCGGCAAACAGCAGCGTGGCCAGGCGCGCATCGCGCCATTCAATGCGCATCCATTCGCGGTGGGTACGCAGCAGCTGGGCCGCCTCGGCCGCCCAGGCCGGCGTGGCCGGGTTGGCCGCATGCAGCGCCTGCAGCGTCTGGATGTTGCGCGTGAGGCCGTTGCGCACGTCGGCCACGGCGTCTGAGGTGTCGCGCTCCAGCTTGCTTTGCACCTGGCTGGCCTCGTAGCGCCCGGCCAGCCATACCAGCGTGACCAGCAGCGCCCCCACCAACCCCACCATCAGGCTCCACAGAGACCAGCGCAGCCGGGCCGACAGGCGCGGGCGTGGCATGCGAAGCGGGGGCAGTGCGCTCATGGGCCTGTCTACAGCACCCGGTGTTGCAACGCGGGCAGCTGCATGCGAACCTGCGCGAGCCGGGCGGCGTCCAGCTCGGCCAGAACCACGCCCGCGCCTTCGTCGCGGCTGGCCAGCACACCACCCCAGGGCTCCACCACCATCGAGTGGCCCCAGGTGCGCCGGCCGTTGTCATGCAGGCCGCCCTGGGCGGGCGCCACCACACAGGCCAGGTTTTCGACCGCGCGGGCACGCAGCAGCAGCTCCCAGTGCGCCTGGCCGGTCACCCAGGTGAAGGCACTGGGCACCAGCAGCACATCGGCCGCCAGCGCCCGGTACAGCTCGGGAAAGCGCAGGTCATAGCACACGCTCAGGCCCACACGCCAGGTGTGGCCGTCGCGCGAGGGCAGGTCAAAGGCCACGGGCGCCTGGCCGGATTCGATGACGCGCGATTCGTCGTACTGCTCGCGCCCGTTGTCAAACCTGAAAAGGTGGATCTTGTCGTAGCGCGCCACGCAGTCGCCGCCGGGCGAATACACCAGGTGCGTGTTGCGCACACGCTGCGCGTCACCGGTCGCCAGGGGCAGCGTGCCGCCTGCGACCCACAGGTTGAGCTCGCGCGCAGCACCCGCCAGAAAGCGCTGCACCACGCCGTCGCCGTACGCTTCGCGCGCGGCGAGCTTGTCGGTGTCCTTGTGGCCCATCAGGCAGAAATACTCGGGCAGCACGGCCAGTTCGGCGCCGCCGGCCGCGGCCTCACGCAGCAGCGCGTGGGCAACGGCCAGGTTCGCCTGCAGGTCTGCGCCTGACACCATCTGGAGGGCTGCTACTTTCATGGATCCTGGCTCCCGGTGTACTACTGCGTGGGCGTGCTGGTTGCAGGAACGCTGGCCGCTGCAGCCGCAGCCCTGCGGTCCACCCGCGTCACACGCGGGTCAGCCCAGGTGCCGTCAATATGAAATTCCTGCGTGGCGGCACGGATCAACGGGTTGCGCAGGATCATCTGCGCCAGAAAGCTGCCCAGGCCGATCACCGGGTTGATCACAGTGGCCACCAGCGACGCGGTGCCGGCGTTGATCTCGGGCACCACCACGACCTTGAGGTCCTGCGTTTCGCGGCCAATATCGGCGCGGCCTTCCATCAGCACTGCAGCGTTCACGCCCTTCATCTGCAGGTTGTTCGTCGCGGCAATGCCGTTCACGATGGTCACGTCGCCGCGTACAAAGTCAAACGCAAAGCCTTCACTGAACACATCGCGGAAATCAAGCGTCAGCCGCCGGGGCAGCGCCTGCAGGCTCAACACGCCCAGCAGTTTTGCCAGGCCGGGGTCGGCCTTGAGGAACTGGCCGGATTCGATGTTGACGTTGAACGCACCATTCATGCTGGGGTAATCCATGGACAGCGGCGAGCCGACCCAGGCCACCTGCCCTTCCATGCGGCCCTTGCCACGGCGGATCACGTCCTTCATTCCAAAGCGCGTGAGCAGCTGGCCCGAATCAGCAATGTCCAGACGGAAGTTCATGACCGTTCGCCGCACCTCGGCTGCATTGCGGACCGGTCGCGGCCCGCCGGCGGGTGCCGGCAGCGCACCCAGCGCCGCCCAGTTGCCGGTCGCCGTGAAACTGGCCTCCGGCAGCATCAGGTTGAGCTTGTTCAGACGCCATTCGCGCACACCACCTTCGCGCGCCACAGCCGTGCCGCCGCGGTTGACGGCGTCGATCTCCACCCGGCCCAGCTTCTTGCCGCGAAGCTCCAGATCGTCCACCACCACGTCCAGCGCCGGAATGGTGGCCGGTTGTTCATTGAGCAGGTTCTCCACGTCCTTGGCGGCGCTGGCGGCGATGGTCAAGCGCGCCAGACGCGCATACACCCGCCCGGCTCCGGCCCCTGACGGCTGGCGGTATTCCACATACCCGCCCAGCTCGTCGGCGTCCACGTTGGCGCGCCAGACCAACCCGTCACGCGAGCCGCCCACCACGATGTTGTGCAGCGCGCGGCCCTCGACCAGAAGCTCGCGCGCGCGCACGGCCATGGTCGTAGGCAGGTAGCTCTGTGCCGCAGGCACAGCCGGCGCCGCAATGGCCGGTCCTTCTGCTGCGGGGGCCACCGCCCCCAGCGGGCTGCCCGATGCACCGGAGAGCACTTTTTCCCAGGCGTCGATGTCGACGGTACCCAGGCTGATATTGGCCATGACGCCCTGTTCGGGCAGCGGCGCGGATTCGCCGGGCGCCAGGCCCACGCCAATGGCGCCGCGCAGCACCCGCGGCTGTGCCGAGGACAGATCGCGCACATAGGCCACCGAGGCCACCCGGCCGATGTCCAGGGTGATCTGGTCCATCAGCCGCGTGCCCGCAGCGTGCGACTCGCGCAGCAAGCCGTTGTCATAGCGCAAGGGCAACACGGTGTCGGCCGTCTTGTTCAGCGGCGGCGGCAGACTCAGCGCCAGGCCCTGCAGGTTGCTGTTGATCGCAAGCTCGGGCACGCCGCGGCGAAAGGCCAGCGTGGCGCTGTAGGCCGCCGCCCCTTGCATGGACTGCCCCAGGCGCGAGAAAAAGCCCAGCTCGCGCGCCTGGCGCAGGCCTTCGGCGGTGAAGGTGCCCTGCGCCCGGAACACGATGGGTGCGTCAGCCGCGCCCGGCGGCAGCACGCGGCTGGCGCCGTCCAGGCGCACATCCCCCCCCAGCATGCGGGCCTGCGCGCCGGCCAGCGCAAAGCCGTTTTCGCTGAACTGCACCACACCGCGTGCACGCGCCAGCATCGGGCTGTCGGGCGTGATCTGCACATCGTTGCCGACCAGTGTCACGCTGCCCTGCACGCGCGAGCGGTCGATGGTGTTGACCGGCAGCGTCAGGCTCAGCCGCACGTCGGCGTTGCCGGTGGCCGTGGCCTTGTCCAGGGCATTGCCCATGAGCGCGCCAAGGGGCGACGTGTTGACAATGGCCAGTGACTCGGCCAGCGGCCCGCGCACATCGGCACTGACCACGACCGTGGTGGAGCGCGCCAGGTTGGCGATGTTGGCTTCGGCCCGAATGACCTGCAGGCCGGACGCATTGGCACCCGCGCCCACCAGGCGGGCCGTCGCGCCCTTGACCTGCATGCTGCTGCGCTCAAACACCAGCTCACCTGCAAGCTGCGTGAGCGATGGCCAGGGCGACGCGCCGGCCGGCTGGATCGCACGCGGCACGAAGGCATACGTTGCGTTCTTCACGTTGGCCGAGATGCGGAACTCGCCCTGCCTGGGGTCATTGAACGGCATGTCATACAGGTCGCCCTTGACGCGAAATTTCACCCCCGTTGCGCTGCCCTGCACCACGGCCTCGCGCACGTAGTTGCGCGCGGGCTTGGCCACAAACAGCGGCAGGTAACGGTGCACGCGCGTGCCCTCGCCGCGGCTCAGGCTGCCCTGAAGGTCCAGCACCCCCGGAAAGCGCGAACGCGAGCCCGATCGCGCCGGGTCGGCCGTGCGCCAGCTGGCCTGGGCCTGGCCCTCGGCATCGGCGTTGGAGAACTTCAGGTTGTTTACTGATGCCGACAACTGCGCGCCGTTGACCTGCCACTGCAAGTCGGCGGACAGCTCATCCAGCGGCACCACCGGGTCTTCAAACACGCCCGGCAGTTCGATGGCGCCTTTTTGCACCAACAGGCGCGCCTTGCCGCCGGTCTGCGTCAGGTCAAAGTCCAGCGTGGCGCCGCGCACGCCGGGTGTGCCCGGTGGCACATGGGTGGCGGTGGAGCCGCGTGGCAACGAACCAGCGCGCGCAGCCACCTGCAACGCAGTGGCGCGGCCTTTGGCCTGGTAGTTCAGCGGCGCGTTCAGCGGGCCCTGCCAGCGCGCCTGCACCTGTTCCACCAGACCCCTGGGGTCGTAGGTGGTCAGCGCAGCGTGCGTCGCCGTGCCCAGCGGCAACCGGCTGGCCACCTGGCTGAGCGCCGCCAGGTCCAGCTTGTCGGCCTTCAGTTCGCCCTGGGCCGGCATTTTGCCCTCGGCGCCGGTCCATGACAGCGCCACATTTCCGCCCGGCCAGTCCTGACCTTCGCTGGTGCGAAACTGCAGGTTCTGGGTGGAAAACTCAAAGCCGTTGGCCAGCCGCCGGCCCGCCAGGCGACCCGACACGGCACTCAACGACAGGGGCTGTAGACGCTCGCCCAGCGTGCCGATGACACCGCGCAGCGCCACATCAGCCGCACCGCCCACGATGTCGCCCTTGCTCACATCGGCCCAGGCGCGCAGCGCGCCACTGCCGGCCTGCAGGTCCAGCCCCAGGTTGGCATGGCCGCGCAACTGGGCCACATCCACCCGCGAGAAATCGGCAAACAGCTGGCCGTCCCAGTTGCGCCACTGGCCCGCGCGCGGTGACAGCAAGGGCTGGCGGAACAGGCCGCGCAGGCTGAAGCGCTCACCCCATTCGGGTGGCGGCGTGGCGTCCAGGCGCAGCGCGTGTCGGCGCGTGCGGTTGCGCGACACAAAATCCACATCGCTCAGGGCCAGCGGCTTGCGGCCGTGCAGCTCGTCCGTCCAGCGCAGGGTGCCGCCACGGATCACGAATTCGGTCTGGCTGAAAAACCAGTCAGCGGCGCGCCCGTCATTACCGCTGTCGCGTGAAAAATCCAGGCCCGCCACATACAGTTTGCCGTCGGGCGCGCGGCGGATGTCCAGCGCAGGCCGCTCGATATAGAGCTGCTCGAACCCCAGATTCCACAGCGAGCGGGGGGACAGCGCCGCCACCACCCGCGGCAGGCGCAGGGCCTCACGCCCCTGCGGGTCCAGCAGCACCACATCGCTCAGCTCAAACGAGGGAACGAGCCCTTCGGTGCGGGCGCTGATATCGCCGATGCGCACGGGTACCCCCAGGACGCGGCTGGCTTCGATCTCGAGGTCCGGGCGGAACTCGCCAATTCGCGGCACAATCCAGCCGTGAATGCCGCCCCACACCAGGGCCAACGCCAGCCACATCGCCAGCAGCAGCCACAGCATCCATCGCACGATGGTGGCGTAGGTCCTGAGCAGGCGTGACGGAGATGGCGGCGAGTCGTTCATTGAACAGGTGAATGTGTCAGGAATTATGACCGGCAGCGGTTCGTTGGGTTCGATGCACAACAGTGAAGTTTTGTTAAACGGCGACCCATCCCCACGCGGGCAAGCTGCAGGTATGCCGCTGTCGTCGCATTCGCGCTTTGTGCAGCGTCTGCGCCGGCGTTACGCCGACCTGTTGCCCCTGTTGCCTGAAGGGCCGCCGGTGCACGCCACGCTGGCCGCCGCCTACGCCGCCATCGTGCAAAGCACGCCCGACACGGGTACCGCCTTGCGCATCCTGCGCCAGCTCGTCATGGAACGGCTGGTTCGCATGGACTGCGACGAACACGCCCCGCTGCAGGCCATTACCCGCGCCGTCACAGAGCTGGCTGAATTCGCGCTGGACGCCGCCTGCACCCATGCCTTTGCCGAGCTGGACGCGTTGCATGGCGCGCCGCGCGGTGCCCACGGGCGGCGCGCCGAGCTGTGGGTGGTGGGCATGGGCAAGCTGGGCGCGCGCGAGCTCAATGTGTCCAGCGACATCGACCTGGTCTATGTATACGACCACGACGGCGACACGGCCGGCAACGCGCAAGGCCGCAACGCGGTGTCCAACCAGGAATACTTTGGCAAGGCGGTGCGCATCATTTACGGGCTGGTGGGCGACAGCACGGAACACGGCTTTGTGTTCCGTGTGGACCTGGCGCTGCGGCCCAACGGCAATTCCGGACCGCCCGTGGTGTCGCTGGGCGCGCTGGAGGAGTATTTCCAGGTCCAGGGGCGCGAATGGGAACGCTTTGCCTGGCTCAAAAGCCGCATCATCGCGCCGCGCGCCTGCGTGGACAGCGGCTCGGCCCAGGCGCTGCGCGGTGCGGTGCTGCCGTTTGTGTTTCGCCGCTACCTGGACTACAGCGTGTTTGACGCCCTGCGCGTGCTTCACCGCCAGATCCGCGAACACGCAGCCAAACGCAGCGCGGGCCGGCCCGAGCGGGCCAACGACGTCAAGCTGTCGCGCGGCGGCATCCGCGAAATTGAATTTACCGTGCAACTGCTGCAGGTGGTGCGCGGCGGCCAGTTCCCCGAGCTGCGCACCCGCCCCACACAGGCTGCGCTGCAGCGCGTGGCCGCGGCCGGGCTGATGCCCCAGACCACCGCCGACGCGCTGTCGGCCGCGTACGAATTCTTGCGGCGGGTGGAGCACCGCATCCAGTACCTGGACGACCAGCAGACGCATGTGCTGTCGGGCTGTGACAACGACCTGGGCTGGATCGCCCAGACCATGGGCTTTGCCGACTGCTGCGCTTTTTTGAGCGAGCTGGACACGCACCGCGAGCTGGTTGCACAGGAATTTGACACGTTGCTGGGTAACGGCACACGCGAATGCACCAAGGGCAAATGCAGCGGCCCCAAGGCAGCCCGCGACGGCAACGCCAGCGCGCCCGACCTGGACGAACTGCTGCAAACGCTGCCCGAGAAATTCCGCGAACGCGTGGCGCAGTGGCGCACCCACCCGCGCGTGCTGGCCCTGCGCGAGGACGCACGAAACCGCCTGGCGCGGCTGGTGCAGCGCACCGCCCAGTGGCTGCGCGAAGGCAAGGTCAGCGAAGACGCGGCCCTGCGCATTGCCGACTGGATCGAGCCGCTGCTGCGCCGCGAAAGCTACCTGGCCCTGCTGCTGGAGCGCCCCGCCGTGCACGAACGGCTGCTGCGCATGCTGGGTGCGGCCAAGTGGCCGGCGCGCTACCTGCTGCAGCACCCCGGCGTGATCGACGAGCTGGCAGGCGACGCCATGCTGTCCGAACGCTTTGTGGCGGCTGACTTTGAACGCGAGATGGAAGCGCGCCGCCGCTCACTGCAGATCACGGGTGAAGACGACGACGAAGCCTTGCTGAACCTGCTGCGCCGCGCCCACCATGCGGAGGTGTTCCGCACCCTGGCGCGCGACGTGGAAGGCCGCATCACGGTGGAGCAGGTGGCCGACGACCTGAGCGCGCTGGCCGACACGCTGCTGAAGGTGACCGCCCGCTGGTGCTGGCAGCGCCTGAAGAACCGCCACCGCGAGGAGCCGCAGTTTGCTGTCATCGGCTACGGCAAGCTGGGCGGCAAGGAGCTGGGCTATGGCAGCGACCTGGACATCGTGTTCGTGCATCAGGACGACGACGAACGCGCCCCCGAAGCCTACGCCGCCTTCGTGCGCAAGCTCATCAACTGGCTGACCGTCAAGACCGCCGAGGGCGACCTGTTCGAAATCGACACGGCCTTGAGGCCCAACGGCAACTCGGGCCTGCTGATCACCACCTTTGACGCCTACGCCAACTACCAGCAGCAGCGCGGCAGCAACACCGCCTGGACCTGGGAGCACCAGGCCATGACCCGCGCGCGCTTTGTCATTGGCGAACCCGCGCTGCAAGCCCGCTTTGACGCCGTGCGCCAGTCCGTCATCACCGCGCCGCGCGACGTGGCCGCGCTGCGCGCCGAGATCATGGCCATGCGCGACAAGGTCCGCACGGCCCACCCGGTGAAGGGCGAGCGATTTGACGTGAAGCACAGCGTGGGCGGCATGGTGGATGTGGAGTTCTGCATGCAGTTCCTGGTGCTGTCGCAGTCCGGCACCCACCCGGAACTGGTGCCCAACCTGGGCAACATCACGCTGCTGCGGCACGCTGAGAGCGCAGGCCTGCTGCCCCCCGGCGTAGGCACCGCCGCTGCCAGTGCCTACCGCGAGCTGCGCCGGGTGCAACACCAGGCACGTCTGAACGAAGCCCCCACGCAGGTGGACCCACCCGCGCTGCAAGCCGAGCGGGACGCTGTGCTGGCGCTGTGGCGCGAGGTGTTCGGCTAGGTTTTTGTTTCACGCCGGCATTACTTCCAGATCAGGCGGGCAGGGCACTCTGCTCCGCGAATGTCCTCCGGCCGGCTTCGCCGTCCTCCCCCTTGCTTTCGCTGCGCAGAGCGCCCCACCCACCTGATCCTGCCAACACGGTTGCGCGCTGCCGGTTGCACTCCAACGGTGTAGCGGGTTGGTGGTGATGGTGCCCGGCGCAGCGAAATAAAGGGGGAGGACTGTGCGAAGCACAGGCCGGAGGACATTCGCGGAGCCGGGCACCGTCAGCGCCAACCCGCGGGCCATAAAACACAACAGACCCTAATACACAGCTAACCGTACCCAGCTACAACTGCCGCCAATTTCTGCCATCCTGCAGTGGTAGGCTTGCCCCCCTTGGGGAAGGAACCAATGAAGACACACAGCACCCTGCTCACTGCAGGCCTTGCGATTGGCTTGGCCGCCAACCTATCTGGTTGCGCCGTGCCCACACCCTCCGACCGCGCTGATGCCCCGGCACCCGCCCAGTGGTATGCACCGAGGCCTGCCGGTGAAACGCTGCCGCCGCTCCCGCACAACGGCGACCTGGCTGCCCTGACGCAGTGGTGGCGCCAGTTCAACGACTCGCTGCTGGTGGAGCTGATCGATGCCGCACAGGCTGCCAGCCCCAACGTTGCCTCGGCCCGCTCGCGCATTGAACAGGCCCGCGCCACACGGGTGGCCGCCAGCGCTGCGCTGCTGCCCACGCTGGATGCGCAAGCCGCCGCCCAGCGCGGCAACACCCAGCTGCCGGGCACCACGGCCAGCTCGGCCCAGGTGGGCCTGCAGACCGCGTGGGAAATCGACCTCTTTGGCGCCAACCGCTACGCCGGTGATGCAGCCCAGGCCCGGCTTGAAGGCGCACAAGCCCAGTGGCACGAAGCCCGCGTGGCCGTGGCCGCCGAGACCGGTAACCAGTATTTCAGCCTGCGCACCTGCGAAAAGCAGCTGGCCGTGGCCCGCAACGACGCCGCCAGCCGCGCCGAAACCGCCCGCCTGGCCGACCTGAGCGCCAAGGCCGGCTTCACCGCCCCGGCCAGCGCCGCGCTGGCGCGCGCCC
>CALRYY010000017.1:0-57411 GCA_943372515.1 Ramlibacter sp. 2FC
TGGGCGACAACCGCGTCGCAGGCGACGCACTGACCCTGAGCAACACAGCCGCCAGCTTCGCGGACAAGAACGTAGGCACCGCCAAGGCAGTCAGCGTCACCGGCATCAAGGTGACCGGGACTGACGCGGGCAACTACACCTTCAACACCACTGCAGCGACCGCAGCCGACATCACGGCACGCGCCCTGACAGTTTCCGCAGCCGGCCAAAACCGGGTGTACGACGGCACCACCGCTGTCGCCGTAACGTTGAGCGACAACCGCCTGGCCGGCGACGTGCTGACGTTGGGCAGTACTGCCGCCAATTTTGCGGACAAGAACGTCGGCACGGGCAAGGCTGTCAGCGTGACCGGCATCAATGCCACGGGCGTCGACGCGGCCAACTACAGCGTCAACGTCACGGCCGCCACCACGGCCGACATTACCGCGCGCGTGCTGACGGTCGGTGCAACCGGCCAGAATCGTGTGTACGACGGCACCGTCAACGCCGGTGTCACCCTGGGCGACAACCGCGTGGCCGGGGACGCACTCACCCTGAGCAACACGGCTGCGACCTTCGCTGACAAGAATGTCGCTACCGCCAAGGCAGTGAATGTCATCGGCATCAACGTCACAGGCGCAGACGCTGGCAACTACACATTCAACACCACAGCCGCCACCACGGCCGATGTGACGCCAGCCAGCATCACCGCAGTCACCGGCATCACCGCCCAGGACAAGGTTGAAGATGGCACCACAGCGGCTACGCTGGTGCTGGGCGGGGCCGCCTTCACTGGCCGCGTAGCAGGCGACGTGCTGAGCGTCGCGTCGGCCAGCGGTGCATTTGATACCCCCAACCCGGGTTCGGCCAAGCCGGTGGCGATCACCGGCATTGCACTGGGCGGCGTGGACGCGGGCAACTACGTGCTGGCCAACACCACTGGGGCAACCACCGCCCAAATTTTCGCCGTTGCCAGCCCTCCACCGCCTGCACCGCCTGTACCCGTACCCCCACCCGTCCCCGCGCCCACACCGGCACCGGCACCGGCACCGGCGCCCGGCCCCGCTCCGTCACCCGGAAGCGGCGGCGCCATCCCCGACGCCCCCGGAGGCAACGCGGGCGCTCCCGGGCCTGGGCCAGGCACCCCCGGGGCACCCGCCGCACCGTTGGTACCAGACGGCACCAACACAAGCACCCGGATGCCTGCGGAGTTGATGCGCTACGTGGCACCTGGCAGCAGCTACCTGGGCAGTTGGGCGTTCATGGGCCCCGTCACCTTGCAGATGCTCCAGCAGCTAATGAATGGTGACCCGACGGGCACTGCCGAGGACTGCGCCAAGGGCAGCGCCGAGGCAGGCCGCAACTGCAACTAAAGTGTGGCCCGCTTTGCGCCACAACGTCTTGAGCAGCGAGCCTGCGGGACAACGGCGTTTTTCAGGATAAGCTAGCGTCACAAAAACAGTCGCTGGCGTCTCCCCTGGGACGTTGCCCGGCCCCGGCGGCCCTCCTGTCTGACCCATGAGTCTTTTCCTGCTCAAGCGCCTCATCACCCTGATCGCCACCCTGATCGGGGCATCGGTGGTGGTGTTTCTCGTGCTGGAGATCCTGCCCGGCAACGCCGCCCAGATCCTGATGGGCCCCGACGCCACGCCTGACGCCGTGGCAGCGCTCGCCACCAAACTCGGCCTGGACCAGCCCGCCACCCAGCGATACTGGGAATGGATCACCGGCCTGCTGACCGGCGACTTGGGGCTTAGCTATGCCTACAGCACGCCGGTGTCCGAGCTGGTGCTGGAGCGCCTGACGGTCACCGTACCGCTGGCCGTCATGGCCATGGCCATCACCACCGTGCTGGCACTCACCGCCGGCATCTATGCCGCCGCACGCCACAACAAGCTGGGCGACGTGGGCCTGATGGGACTCACACAAGTGGGCATTGCCATCCCGAATTTCTGGTTTGCCATTTTGCTGATTCTGCTGTTCTCGGTGCACCTCAAATGGTTTGCTGCGGGTGGCTTCCCCGGGTGGGAAGAAGGCATTGGCGGCGGCATCATGGCGCTGCTGTTGCCCGCCATTTCACTGGCGGTCGTGCAGGCGGCGATCCTGGCGCGAATTACCCGCTCGGCCGTGCTGGAGGTGCTGCGTGAAGATTTTGTGCGCACCGCGCGGGCCAAAGGCCTGTCGCAGCGTGCCACGCTGTGGGGCCATGTTCTGCGCAATGCGCTGATCCCCGTCATCACCGTCATGGGCCTGCAGTTTGCCGAGCTGCTGGCCGGCACCATCGTGGTGGAAAACGTGTTTTACCTGCCGGGCCTGGGGCGGCTGATCTTCCAGTCCATCTCAAACCGCGACGTGATCGTGGTGCGCAACTGCGTGATGCTACTGGCCGCCATGGTAGTCATAGTGAACTTCATTGTGGATGTGCTTTACGCCGTCATCGACCCCCGCGTAAAGGCAAGCGACATATGACCGCCACCGTATTGCCACCGCAGGCGGCGCCCGGATTCTGGCGGCGCGCCTTGGGCCACCGCGCCTTCGTGATCGGCGCCGTGCTGACGGTGCTGCTGATCGCTATGGCCGGCTTGTCATTGGTATGGACGCCGGGCTCCCCCTACGACGTGGAGATGTCCAAAAAACTGTTGCCTCCGGGCGCAGAACACTGGCTGGGTACCGACCCCTATGGCCGCGACGTGGCGTCGCTGCTGCTGGTGGGCGCGCGCGCGTCCATCCTGGTGGGCGTGATCGCGGTGGGCATCGGCCTGGTGGTGGGCACGGCGCTGGGCCTGCTGGCTGCAGCGCGCCGGGGCTGGATCGAAGAACTCATCATGCGGCTGTCGGACTTCAGCTTTGCGTTCCCGGCCATCCTGTCGGCCATCATGATGACAGCGGTGTTCGGCGCGGGCATCGTCAACGCCATCATCGCCATCGGGATCTACAACATCCCGACCTTTGCGCG
This sequence comes from Ramlibacter sp. 2FC, assembly GCA_943372515.1. Classification (GTDB taxonomy): domain Bacteria; phylum Pseudomonadota; class Gammaproteobacteria; order Burkholderiales; family Burkholderiaceae_C; genus RAM1. The sequence continues at coordinate 2,936 of CALRYY010000017.1, forward strand.
CATCACGCGCGCGTCGGCCAATGCCATCTGGTCGCGTGAATTTGTGCTGGCCGCCCGCGCCTGCGGCAAGGGCGCCTTCAGCATCACCATCGAGCATGTGCTGCCCAATATCGCGTCGGTACTGATCGTGCAGGCCACCATCCGCTTTGCCATCGCCATCCTGGCCGAAGCCGCGCTGTCGTACCTGGGCCTGGGCACACAGCCCCCGCAGCCGTCGTGGGGCCGCATGCTCAGTGAGGCGCAAACGCTGATGTTCCAGGCGCCGCTTTTGGCCGTGTTCCCGGGCCTGGCCATTGCGTTTGCGGTGCTGGGCCTGAACCTGCTGGGCGACGGCCTGCGCGACTTGCTGGACCCCCGGCTTGCGAGGAAGAGATGAGCATGGCCCTGCTCGAAGTCAACAACCTGCACGTGCGCCTGCAAACCCAGCGCGGCCCGGCAGAAGCCGTGCGTGGCGTCAGCTTCTCGCTGGAGCGCGGGCAAACGCTGGGCCTGATCGGTGAATCGGGTTGCGGAAAGTCCATTACCGTCATGTCGCTCATGGGCCTGTTGCCCGATAGCGCGCGCATCACCGGCAGCATCCGCTTTGACGGTGAGGAGCTGGTCGGCAAGAAAGACAGCGAGCTGTGCCGCATCCGCGGCAACCGCATCGGCATGATCTTCCAGGAGCCCATGACGGCGCTGAACCCGGTGCACAGCATCGGCCGCCAGGTGGCCGAGCCTCTGCGCCTGCACCGCGGCGTGTCGGCGGCCGAGGCACGCAAGCAGGCCATCGCCCTGCTGGACCGCGTGGGCATACCGGATGCGGCGCGGCGCATTGATGCCTACCCGCATCAATTCTCGGGCGGGCAGCGCCAGCGCATCACCATCGCCATGGCGCTGGCCTGCGGGCCCGACCTGCTGATCGCCGACGAGCCCACCACCGCGCTGGACGTGACCATCCAGCAGCAGATCCTGGACCTGATCAGCGAACTGGTGGCCGAACGCGGCATGGCGCTGATGCTGATCTCGCACGACCTGGGCGTGATCGCGCAGAACGTGGACCGCATGCTGGTCATGTACGGCGGCAGCGTGGTCGAAAGCGGACTGACCGACACCGTGTTTGCGAACAAGATGCACCCCTATTCACGCGGCCTGTTTGGCGCGCGACCCAGTCTGGGGTCAGCGCGCGGCCAGCGCCTGGTGACCATTGCCGGCACCGTGCCCGAGCTGGTGGACCTGCCCGTGGGTTGCCCCTTTGCGGGGCGCTGCCGCTACACCGCAGCCGAATGCCACCGCACGCCGCCGCCCGCTATTGATGTGGGTGACGACCACCAGGTGCGCTGCATCCGGCTGGATGCCGTGGCGGCTGAGCTGCAGGCGGAGGCAACCGCATGACGGCGCCATTGCTGCAAGTCAACAACCTGACGCGCGAGTACCAGATGCCGCGCGAGAAGCTCTTTGGCCCGCCGCCCACCGTCAAGGCGCTCAACGGCGTGAGCTTCACCATCGAGGCCGGACGCAGCCTGGGCATCGTGGGTGAATCGGGTTCGGGCAAATCCACACTCGCCCGGCTGGTGATGGCGCTGGACAAGCCCACGGCAGGCAGCGTGACCATGCTGGGCCGCGACCTGCACACACTGGGCACACAGGAGCTGCGCGCGGCGCGCCGTGACTTCCAGATGGTTTTCCAGGACCCTTATGGCTCGCTGGACCCGCGCCAGACCGTGGAGCGCATCGTGGGTGAGCCGCTGGCTGCGCAAGGGGATACGACACGCGCCGACCAGCGCAAGCGCGCCACCGAAGTGCTGGCGTCCGTTGGCCTTCGCGCCAGCGACCTGGACAAATACCCGCATGAGTTCTCCGGTGGCCAGCGCCAGCGCATTGCCATTGCGCGCGCGCTCATCACGCGCCCGCGCCTGATCGTGGCGGATGAACCCGTGAGCGCGCTGGATGTGTCCGTACAGGCCCAGGTGCTGAACCTCATGCAGGACCTGCAGGCCGAGTTCGGCGTGACCTACATGCTCATCAGCCACGACCTGGCCGTGGTGCACCACCTGTGCCACGAGGTCGCCGTGCTGTGGCAGGGCCGCATCGTCGAGCAGGGCCCGCCCGAGCGGCTGTTCACCGCCGCCGAACACCCCTACACCCGCGCCCTGCTGGACGCCGTGCCGCAGGCCCAGCCCGGGCGCCACCGGCGGCGCAAAAGCACCTTGGGTAATGAGCAAATCCTGCTTGCGCAATCCGAGCCATCTCGCGGATGATGTTGAACCTTTTTCTGTTGGCTTTTTCCCTGGAGTGAAATCATGCTGAACCGTCGCACCCTGCTGTCCACCGCCGCCCTGGCCTCCGTGCCGTTGGCCCTGCCCCAGGGCGCCCTGGCCCAGGGCAAAAAAGACGCCATCGTGCTGGCCATGGCCCTGGAGCCCGTGGGTCTGGACCCGACCGCCGCCGCAGCGTCCTCCATCGGCGAAGTCACGCTGTACAACATCTATGAGACCCTGACCAAGATCAACCCGGACGGCAGCGTCACACCGCTGCTGGCCGAAAGCTGGGAGGTCTCGCCCGACCTGCGCACCTACACCTTCAAGCTGCGCCGTGGCGTCAAGTTCCAGAACGGCGAGCCGTTCAACGCCCAGTCGGTCAAATACTCGTTTGACCGCGCGGGCGGCGAAAAAAGCACCAACAAGGACAAACGCACCTTTGCCGCCATCACCACCCAGGTGGTGGACGACAGCACCGTCGTGCTGCTGACCAAGGAAATCGACCCCGACTTCCTGTTCCTGATGGGCCAGGCCACGGCCATCATTGTGGAGCCCAAGAGCGCCGACGCCAACGCGACCAAGCCCGTGGGCACCGGCCCCTACAAGCTGGACAACTGGGTCAAGGGCTCATCCGTGGTGCTGAGCAAATGGGACGGCCACCGCAACGCGGGCAGCATCAAGATCAAGCGCGCCACCTTCCGCTTCATCGCCGACCCGGCGGCCCAGGTGGCTGCCTTGCTGGCCGGCGACGTCGACGCGTTCCCGCGCGTCACGCCGCGCAGCGTGCCGCAGTTCAAGACCAACCCGAAATTCCAGGTCATGGCCAGCGGCTCGCGCGCCAAGACCATCCTGGCGCTGAACAACAAGAAAAAGCCGCTGGACGACGTGCGGGTGCGCCGCGCCATCAACATGGCCATCGACCGCAAGGCCGTGATCCAGGGCGCGGGCGACGGCTACGGCTCGCCCATTGGCAGCTACTACGTGCCCAGCGCCCCCGGCTATGTGGACCTGACCAAGGTCAACGCGTACGACCCTGACAAAGCCCGGGCCCTGCTCAAGGAAGCCGGCGTATCCAACCTGGAGCTGACCATCACGCTGCCGCCGCCCCCCTATGCGCGCCAGGGCGGCGAGGTGATTGCCTCCATGCTGGACAAGGTGGGTATCAAGGCCAAGCTGCAAAACGTGGAATGGGCGCAGTGGCTGTCGGGCACCTACGGCAACAAGAACTACGACATGACCATTATTTCGCATGTGGAGCCGTTTGACCTGGGCAACTTCTCGCGCCCCGGCTACTACTGGAACTACGAGTCCACCAAGTTCGCCGCCCTGTACGACAAATACAAGCAGACCGCCAACGCGGCCGAGCGCACCAGGATCCTGGGCGACATCCAGCGCCTGGTGGCCGACGACGCCGTGCACGGCTACCTGTACCAGCCGCAGTGGGTTACTGTCGCCAACAAGAACATCAAGGGCCTGTGGAAAGACATGCCGATTTTTGTGAACGACCTGTCGGCACTGTCGTGGGCCTGAAGGATATGACCCCCACGCTTGTCACTGCGTGTACTGCGCTGCCCCCCGAGGGGGCCTTCGCGCCTTGGGGCGGCCCGGCGGCGCTCATCGCCCGTCAGGTGTGACCGCCCTGCACGAACTGTCCGCCGCCGCGCTGGCGCACGCCTACCGGCGCGGCGATGCGTCCCCCGTGGAAGTGGCCCAGTCGGTGCTGGGCCACATCGAGCGCTGGGAGCCACACCTTCGAGCCACTTACCTGCTGCGCCCGGACCTGGCCATCGAACAGGCCCGTGCGTCCGAGGCACGGTGGCTGCGAGGCGCACCGCTGTCGGCTCTGGATGGCGTGCCCGTCACGCTGAAGGACAACATCGCTACACGAGGCGACCCGATGCCGCTGGGCACGGGCGCGGTAGATCCGCAGCCCATGACCGTTGACGCCCCACCGGCGGCGCGCCTGCGCGAAGCAGGGGCCGTGACCATCACCAAAACCACCATGCCCGACTACGGCATGCTGTCCTCAGGGTTGTCCAGCTTTCACCACTTGGCGCGCAACCCCTGGGACCTGTCACGCACGCCCGGCGGCTCCAGTGCGGGTGCGGGCTCGGCCGCTGCCGCAGGCTACGGCCCGCTGCACCTGGGCACCGACATCGGCGGCTCCATCCGCCTGCCGGCGGGCTGGTGCGGCGTGTTTGGCTTGAAGCCCAGCCTGGGCCGCGTGCCCATTGACCCGCCCTACACCGGCCGCGCCGCCGGCCCCATGACACGCACGGTGGCCGACGCCGCTGCGATGATGGCCGCGCTGTCGCTTCCCGACGCGCGCGACACCATGAGCCTGCCCTACCAGGCCATTGACTGGAACGGTTTTGACGCCGGCCTTGAAAAGCTCAAGGGCCTGCGCATCGGCCTGCTGCTGGACGCGGGCTGCGGCCTGCCAGTCGATGCCGACGTGCTGGCCGCCGTACAGCGCGCCGCCGCCCTGTTCGCGCAGGCGGGCGCCGTGGTCGAGCCCATGGCACCGTTCTTTACACGCGAGATGCTGGACGGCATGGACCATTTCTGGCGTATGCGCTCGCATGTGGACATGAACGCGCTGCCCCCCGGCCGTAAGGCCAAGGTGCTGCCCTACATCCAGGCCTGGGCCGACAGTGCGCACGGCATGGGCGGCGAAGCCGTCTTTCGCGCCCAGCACCAGTTCTACCTGACGCGGCTGGCCACGGTGAAGGCCTGCGCGGCGTTTGACTACGTCATCTCGCCCACCTCGCCCGTGCCTGCATTTGCCGCAGAGTTGCCGTCGCCCACCAACGACCCGCTGCGCCCGCTGGAGCACATCGCCTTCACGGTGCCATTCAATATGTCTGAGCAACCCGCCGCGTCCATCAACTGCGGCTACACCGCAGGCGGCCTGCCCATCGGCCTGCAGATTGCCGGCCCGCGCTTTGACGACCTGGGCGTGCTGCAAGTGTCGCGTGCGTTTGAACTGATCCGCGACGCGCAGCGCCCCTGGCCGCATCCGCCGTCCGAGGCTCTCCAGAACCTGGACTGACCGTGCTCGAGGACAGCTTGGGCAACCTCGTCACGCTGCAGCACGCTGCCAGCGTGGCCGCCGTCAATGACTTTGTAGAAGGCTTCATCGCCAGCGAGGCACGCGCCATTGCGCCGCTGACGATCGCCGACACCGACGCCAGCCCCATCGTGCAGGCGTACTGTGCGACGCTGCACATGTTTGCCGAATCGCGCGACGCTGCGGCTAACGCACGCCCCTTCATCGACCGCGCGCTGTCATCACCCATCACCGCCACACCGCGCGAACAACGATTTGTGCAGGCCGTCAACGCCTGGATTGACGGCGACGTGCCACGCGCGATCGCGCTGCATGAGGAGCAGGCCCGCGAACACCCGCGCGACCTGGCATCGCTCAAGCTGGGCCAGTACCACCTGTTCAACCGCGGTGACTCGCCGCGCATGCTGCGCATGGCGCTGGCTGCCCTGCCGGCTGCGGCCGATGTGCCATACCTGCACGGCATGCTGGCATTCGGCTGGGAGCAATGCCACCTGCTGGCGCAGGCTGAAGCCGCCGCGCGCCGCGCGATCCACCTGCGCCGCAAGGAGCCGTGGGCCCACCACGCGCTGGCGCACGTGCTGCTGACGCAAGGCCGCATCCACGAGGGCCAGGCTTTCCTGGCGGATGTGAGCAACACCTGGACAGAACTCAACTCGTTCATGGTCACGCACAACTGGTGGCACCAGGCCCTGTTTGCACTGGAGCTGGACGATCACGCCGAGGTGCTGCGCCTGTACGACACGCAGGTGTGGGGCGTGGTCAAGGAATACTCGCAGGACCAGATCAACGCCGTATCGCTGCTGGCGCGGCTGGAGCTGGCCGGCGTGGACGTGGCCGACCGATGGCAAGACGTGGGCCACCATCTGGCCACGCGCACGGCCGACCATGTGATGCCATTTCTGGACATGCAGTACCTGTACGGCCTGGCCCGCGCGGGCCGGCCCGAAGCCGATGTGCTGATGCGCAACGTCGAAGCCCATGCAGCGGCCACAGGGCCTGACAACCGCGACGCCTGGCAGCGCGTGGGCTTGCCCGCCAGTCGCGGACTGCTGGCCCACGCACGAGGCGACTGGCAACGCGCCGTAGACGACCTGGGCCAGGCCCTGCCCCGCCTGGTGGAAATCGGCGGCAGCCATGCACAGCGCGACCTGTTTGCCCAGGTGCACCTGGATGCGCTGGTGCGCAGCGGCCGGCTGGGCGGTGCGCAGCACCTGTTGCAGCAGGCCGTGAACAGCCAGCCCGAATCGCGGCGCCTTAAGCGCCAGGCCGCGCGGGTCTATGCAGCACTGGGCCTGAAGGAGATCACCCCATGAGCCCGACCCGCCCCGCGCTGGTGCTGCTGCCCGGCCTGGCTGCCAACGCCGTGATGTGGCGCGCCCAAATCGACGCGCTGGCAGACCCCTGGCAACCCGCAGTGGCCGATGTGAATAGCCACCACGACACCATTGAAGCCATGGCTGCCGCGTTGCTGGCGCAGCACACCGGTGAACTCGTGCTGTGCGGCGCATCCATGGGCGGCATCGTTGCCATGGAGGCTGCGCGCCAGGCACCGCAGCGCATCCGTGCGCTGGCCTTGCTGGGCACCAATGCACGGCCTGAAACGGATGACATGCGCGCTTTACGCGAAGGCGCGATTGAGCTGTTTGCCAAAGGCCAGGTGCGCGAAGTGATAGCACCCAATGTGGCGCTGGCCTTCCACCCCGACCAGGCGCAAGACGCGACGCTGACCAGCGCCTACCTAGAATTTGTATTGGGCGCAGGGGCTGCGCAACTGATTCGCCAGAATCGCGCCATCATGGCACGCCCGGATGCGCGGGCCCATCTGCCGCAGCTGCGCTGCCCTACCCTGGTGATGTGCGGCGACACCGACCAGCTGACACCGCCCGAGTGCTCACACGAGATTGCCACATTGGTACCAGGCGCCGAGTTGGTCATGGTGCCGCGCTGCGGCCACATGTTGACGATGGAAAAGCCCGGCTTGGTGAACGCCACACTGAAAAGCTGGCTGGGCCGGGTCTAGTCGCGCCCCAGGCTGCGCACCTTTTCAGCCAGGCGCTGCTGCACCAGGGGCGACACAAACTTGTCCACCTCGCCGCCCAGCACCGCGATCTCGCGCACAAAGGTGCTGCTGATGAACTGGAATTTGTCGCTGGGGGTGAGGAAAACCGTTTCCACATGTGGCATCAGGCTGCGGTTCATGCCGGCCAGCTGAAACTCGTAATCAAAGTCAGTCACGGCGCGCAGGCCGCGCACCATGGCCTTGCCACCGCGCGCCACCACAAAGTCGCGCAGCAGGCCCGAGAAGCTTTCCACTTCAACCCGGTTGTAGGGCTTGACCGCCTCGCGCGCCATCTCGATGCGCTCCTGCAGGGTGAACATGGCCTTTTTGTGGTGGCCCGCCGCCACCGCCACGATCACGCGGTCAAACAGCTGCGTGGCGCGGCGCACCACGTCCTCATGGCCCAGCGTCATGGGGTCGAATGTGCCGGGGTAGACGGCGATTACGTCATGGGCCATCAATATCTCCTTTGACGGGGGCGCACTGCGCGGGGCCAACGATTTTTGTGCAGTGCATTATGAGGGTTCAGGCAAGCGGTGCAGCAGGTGCGCATGGACGGCGCCCGCCTTGAGGTAGCGGTGCACCTGAAGGCCCCACGGGGCCAGGCGCGCGTCATCCCAGGCTTCGGGCGCTTCCAGGTACACCATGGCCCCCACCGCCAGTGCCGGGGCGCAGGCCCGCAAGGCGGTGTCGTACAGGTTCGCATCAAACGGCGGATCCAGAAACACCAGATCCACGGTCGCCGGCGCCAGCCCCTTGAGCGCCGCCACACCCTCACCGCGCTGCACCGTCACGGCATGCGCCCCCAGGCGCAGTTGCACGGCGCGCAGCTGCGCCACCAGCGCCGCGTCCTGCTCCAGCATCAGCACCTGCGTGGCGCCGCGCGACGCGGCCTCAAAGCCCAGGGCGCCGGTGCCTGCAAATGCGTCTACGCAGCGCCATCCATTCAGGTCCTGGCCCAGCCAGTTGAACAGCGTTTCGCGCACGCGATCAGGTGTAGGGCGCAAGCCGGGTTTGTCGGCCACGGGCAGCGGCGTGCGCTTCCATTGGCCGCCAATGATGCGCACCGTGTGGGCGCCGCGCGAAGTAGTTTGTCTGGATGTCATCAGCCGCGAGCTTACCCGCCCTGGCCCAGGTGGTGAAAATCAGCGGCGCTCTTCGTCACTGCCCGAGTCGCCGCTCAGGGGCGCCAGGTCGGATGAATAGATGCGGTCGCCCACCTGCAGCGCCTGGCCTTTTTGCCAGGCGGCTTCAAACGCGGCCAGCTCGTCGGCCGTGGCGCGTTCGTACTTTTCGCGCGCCGTTGGGGGGCTGGTGACGGGTGCCGCAACGCCCGCCGGTGCCCTGTCAACGCCCTGCAGCTCCTCATTGATGCGCCAATACACGCCGGCCACAACGATGCCGTAACGCGCCATGGCGTTGTGCGTGATGCTCGTGCCCACTGCCACCAGACGCGCGGGCTGGCCTTCGGGGCTATTCAGGAAATCGGTGGACAGGTCGATCATGACCGCGTACTGGTGGCCGCGCTTGTCGTTGCGCACCACGCGAAACTTGTAGCTGGCGGCCAGCACGCCGCTGGCCTGCATGGTGACCTTGATGGCCTCATACAGCATCTCGCGCCGAAAGGCCATGCGCTCTTCCAGGTTCATTTTCACGGGCGCTGTTTCAGGGCCCGATCTGGCGCTTTCCTTGTTGGCAAAAAGATTCTTGAGTATCGACATGTGAGGCCTCCGCCCGGTGTATCGGGCTCAGCAAACGGCGCCTGGGCTTGCGCGGGCGAATCTTGTATGTACTTCGCGCGGGCATCCAGCGCAAGAAAAACGCCGCAAACGTTACACAACATAACATCCTCAACGACGCATTGTCGAATTCATCACGCCGCCGCAAAACACGCAAAAAAGAGGGCTACAGGGGCCCGCCCCAAAAGACGGTCCCGCTGTAGCCTGAAATCGCAGGCCGGGGGGGGACCCAACCTGCGCTGCGAAGACATGATTCCCGGTTGTGGCGCCGCCGGGAGACGACGTGTGTGACAGCACCGCGTGAATAATTGCGCAACATTTCGACACGGTGTTGCAAACCCCTGTCAACTTTGACAGGGGCCAAGGGTAAACCCGATGTTTCAGGGGCGTTTAACGCCGCCCACCACCACCGTCGCCATGCGCTCGGGCTGCAGCTTGCGGGCAAATGCGGCCTTGATATCGGCCACCGTGACGCGGTCCACCTGCAGCGTCCAGGTATCCAGGTAATCCAGCGGCAGATCGTTCCAGGCGATACCCGAAATGTTGTCCAGCAGCTTGCGGTTGGTGTCAATGCGCAGGGCAAAGCCGCCGATCAGGTTGTCCTTGGCCGCGCGCAGTTCGGCGTCGGTCGGCCCATCGGCTACAAAGCCCCGCAGCACGTCGCGCGCCACCTGCACGGCCTGGGCCGCCTGGTCGGGCCGGGTTTGCAGGCCCACAGTAAAGGCGCCGGCATGCAGGCCGGGCGAGAAATAGCTGTACACGCTGTAGCTCAGGCCACGCTTTTCACGCACCTCGCTGGACAGGCGTGACACAAAGCCGCCGCCGCCCAGGATGTAGTTGCCCACGATCAAGGCGAAGTAGTCCGCGTCCATGCGGCGAAATCCCGGCTGGCCAATGAACACATGGGCCTGAGCCGATTCGAATGCAATGGCCTGCTCGCTGGACTGCGTGAGCGCCGCCACTTCGCCCACCGGCGGCAATGCCGAGCATCCCCCAGTCGTGTTGGCCGGCAGCCGCGCCAGCAGCTGGCTCACCAGGCTGGCGGCCTGCGCGCGGGTCACGGCCCCCACGATGCTGACCTTGGCCCTGCAGGGCACCAGCATGCGCGTGTGCAGCGCCTGCATATCGGCCACGGCAATGCGCGCCAGCGTCTGTTCGGTCACCTCACGTCCATAAGGGTGGCTGCCGTACACCGCCTGCGCAAAGGCACGGCCGGCCACGGTCGCGGGGCGGGTGTTGTCTTCCTTGATGGACGCCACCATGCGTTCGCGCTCGCGCTGCCAGATGTCGCCCGGGAATGCGGGCTCGGCCAGCTGGCGCGCGGCCAGGGCCACAGCGCGGGGCAGCAGGTCGGGGTAGGTCAGCGATCGCAGGCCAAAACTCATGCGGTCACTGCCGGCGCTGCCACCAAACGAAGCGCCCAGGTCCGCCCAGGCTTCACTCAAGGCGTTCTCGTCCAGCGCAGGCTGGCCGCCCCGCGCCAGCAAGCCCCTGGACATCATGGAGGCGGTGACCGACGCCAGGCCGGTTTGCCCGGCAGGGTCGCGCCGGCTGCCCGCGTCAAAGTCGATCTGCACATCCACCATCGGCAGACCGGGGCTTTCGGCCAGCCACACTTGGGCGCCATTGGGCAGGGCAAATTTCTGGACCGGCAACGCGGCATGGGCGGCCTGCAAGCCGGCCAGCAGGACTACGGTGCACAGGGCACGCAGGGGTTGGTTCAGGTTCATATTCATGCTCAGTGGCGCGAGCCGGTGGGTGCCGCGCGGGGCTTGCGGTCCTTGTCCACGGGCTGGGGGCGCAGCACCCCCACCGTGAGCTGGTCGTCGCCAAAATACCTGGCCGCCACAGCCTGCACCTGCTGCGCCGTCACGCCGCGCAGGCGCTGGATCAGCCTTTCACCCGCGTCCAGCGGCAGGCCCAGCGCCCACTGGCTGCCCAGCTCGCGCGCCTGGTTCATCACGGAATCGAGCTTGTACACCTCGCCGGCCACCCAGCGCGTCTTGACGCGGGTGAGCTCGGCCTCGGTCACGCCGCCCTGGGCCACGCGGGCCACCTGTTCACGCAGCGCGGCTTCCACCTGGTCGGTGGTCTTGCCGGGCGCGGGCACGGCGTCCAGCACAAACACCTGGGGGCCGCGGCCCCACAGGCCGTTGTAGGCGCCGGCACTGTCGGCCACGCGGTCGGGGCCCTGCTCCAGGGCCCGGTTCAGGCGCGCACCGGTGTAGCCATCCAGCACGGCCGCCAGCACGGTCAGCGCCAGGGCGTCATCGGCCTCGGGAGATGCGTCAAAGGTCTGCAACTGTGGCACCTTGAAGGCCATGCCTACATAAGCCTGCTCGGCCGGCGCCTTGAATTCAATGCGGCGGATGCCGGCCTGCACGGGCTCGACGCGGGGCTTGCGCGCGGGCACAGGCCGGGTGGCGATACCGCCGTAGTATTTTTCGGCCAGCGCACGCACCTGGGCCACGTCCACGTCGCCGGCCACCACCACGGCCGCGTTGGCGGGGGTGTACCACTGGCGGTAAAAGGCCCGCGCGTCCTCGGGCGTCATGGCGTCCAGGTCGCTCATCCAGCCCACGATGGGGCGGCGGTAGGGCGACGCCAGAAAGGCCGTGGCGTTGAGCTGCTCGTACAGCAGCGCGCGCGGATTGTCTTCGGTGCGCATGCGCCGCTCCTCCTTCACCACCTCCAGCTCCTTGCGGAATTCTTCGTCGGCCCACTGGTTGCGCGCAAAGCGGTCGGCCTCCAGTTTCATCACGTCCTCCAGCTTGCCCGACGGGATCTGCTGGTAATAGCCGGTGTAGTCGCGCGCGGTAAAGGCGTTTTCCCGCCCGCCCAGGGCCGCCACGCGGCGTGAAAACTCGCCCACACCGACGTCGGGCGTGCCCTTGAACAGCATGTGCTCCAGCACATGGGCCACACCACTTGTGCCGTCCACCTCGTCCATGGCGCCCACGCGCACCCACAGCATGTGCACGGCAGTGGGTGCGCGCCGGTCGGGTTTGATGATGAGGGTCAGGCCGTTGGCCAGGGTGAATTGTTCGGCCTTGACAGGGGTCTGCGCACTGGCAGCGGGGGTAAAACCCAGCGGCAGTGCAAGGCAAATCACCGTCAGGATTCGTTGCAGGGGGTGTTTCATAGAATCGTGTGATTCTAAAAAGCCCCCAATGTTCAGTTTCTTCCGGAAAAAGCCGCCCGCTCCCACACCAGCCCCCGCACCGGTCACCACCACGGTGATCGGCAGCGCGCTGGTAGCGCCCATCGCGGTGCCCGACCCTGCTGTGGCACCTGTGGCCGTGCAACCCGAGCGCGCGCGCTGGCTGGACAAGCTCAGCGCTGGCCTGCGCAAAACCAGCTCCAGCATCACATCGGTGTTCACCGGCGCGCGCATTGACGACGCGCTGTACGAAGAGCTGGAAGCCGCCCTGCTGATGGCCGACACCGGCGTCAAGGCCACGCAGCACCTGCTGGATGAGGTGAAGCGGCGCGTGAAGGACAGCGGCGCGACGCACCCGGTGCAGGTGCGCAACCTGCTGATTGAAGCATTGACCACGCTGCTCAAGCCGCTGGAAAAGCCGTTGGTCATCGGCGCGCACCAGCCCACAGTCATCATGGTGGCGGGTGTCAACGGCGCGGGCAAGACAACGTCCATCGGCAAGCTCACCAAACACCTGGCCAACGAAGGCGCGTCGGTGTTGCTGGCCGCAGCCGATACCTTTCGCGCCGCGGCACGCGAACAACTGGGCGTGTGGGCCGACCGCAATACGGTAGAGATCATCAGCCAGGAAGGCGGCGACCCCGCCGCCGTGAGCTTTGACGCGGTCACCGCCGGCAAAGCGCGTAGCAAGGACGTGGTGCTGGTAGACACCGCCGGGCGGCTGCCCACCCAGCTGCACCTGATGGACGAGCTGCGCAAGATCAAGCGCGTGGTGACCAAGGCGCAAGACACGGCACCGCATGAAGTGCTGCTGGTGATTGACGGCAACACGGGGCAAAACGCCGTGACACAGGTCAAGGCCTTTGACGACGCGCTGGGGCTTACGGGCCTGATCGTCACCAAGCTGGACGGCACGGCCAAGGGCGGGGTGCTGGCGGCCATTTCACAGGAGCGCCCCATTCCCGTGTATTTCATCGGGGTGGGCGAAAAGCTGGAGGACCTGGAAACCTTCAACGCCCGCGAATTTGCACAGGCCCTGCTGGCCTGAGGTAAGAATATCCGGCGTGAATCGACTCACGCAGAGCCAGCATCCACCATCCAGATCACCATGAAGAACACACCTTCGCTGTCACGCAGGCAGACACTGACCCTCCTCGCTGCAGGGGTGGCGACGCCTTTGTGGGCACAAGGCCCGGCCTGGGCCGCGGTTGAAGCCCGCGCGCGCGGGCAAAAGGTGTTCTTCAACGCCTGGGGTGGCGCAGACCGCACCAACGCCTACATCCAGTGGGCGGCGGCCGAGGTCAATGCCCGCTATGGCGTGCAGGTGGAGCACGTCAAGCTCACCGATACAGCCGAGGCCGTCAAGCGCGTGCGCGGCGAAAAGGCCGCTGGCAAGCTCACGGGCGGCACGGTGGATGCGGTGTGGATCAATGGGGAAAACTTCCTCACGCTCAAACGCGAAGGCCTGCTGTTCGGCCCGTTTGCCGAAAGCCTGCCCAACTTCCAGTACGTGGACACCGTGGGCAAACCCACCACACGCATGGATTTCTCCGAGCCGGTGGAGGGCCTGGAGGCGCCCTGGGGCATGGCGCAGTTCACGCTGTACGCCGACCGCAAGCGTGTGCCGGTACCGCCGCGCAGCATGGCGGCCTTGCTGGACTTTGCCCGCGCCAACCCGGCCCGCCTGAGCTACCCGCGCCCACCCGCCTTTGTAGGCACCACCTTCCTGAAGCAGGCGCTGGTGGAGCTGAACGCCGACCGCAGCGCGCTGTACAAGCCGGTCACCCCCGAAGCACTGGCCGCCGCCGCCACGCCGCTGTGGGCCTGGCTGGATGCCCTGCACCCGCACCTGTGGCGTGCGGGCAAACAGTTTCCGGCCAGCCCTGCAGCCATCCGCCAGATGGTGGCCGACGGTGAGCTGATGATTGCATTGAGCTTCAACCCCAACGAGGCCGCCAACGAAATCGCCGCCAAACGCCAGGCCGACACGGTGTACGCCTGGCAGATGGCCGGCGGCGCGATTGGCAACACCCACTTTCTGGCGGTTCCGTTCAATGCCAACGCCAAAGAGGGCGCGCAGGTCTTCATCAATTTCATGATGTCCGCGCAGGCGCAGGCCCGCAAGGCCGACATCGCCGTCTGGGGCGACCCGACCGTGCTGGCCCTGGACAAGCTGCCCGCCACCGAGCGCGCGCGTTTTGGCAACAAGCCCGCACCAGGCCAGGTAGAACAAACCGTGCCCGTGATCCTGGAGCCCCACGGCAGCTGGGTGGACCCGCTGGAGCGTGAATGGCTGCGCCGCTACGGCCAGTAAACCTGCGCGCGCTGTGGCTGCCCGCGCTGCTGGCGCTGGGGGTGGCCGTCCCCGTGGCCTGGGCCGCCGGGTCGGCCGTGGCTGGCGCACTGGACGCACAGGCCTGGCGCGACCTGTGGCAGCAAACCCAATGGCCGCGCGCACTGGCCATGACGCTGTGGACCGGATTGGCTGCCACGGCCTTGTCGGTGGCGCTGACGGCCTGGGTGCTGTCGCGCAGCTTTCCCGCACCGCTGTGGCAACGCGTGGTGCAGGCCATGCCACCCATGCTGGCCGTACCGCATGCTGCGTTTGCCATTGGCCTGGCTTTTTTGATCGCCCCCAGCGGCTGGCTGCTGCGCGCCGTGTCGCCCTGGGCCACCGGCTTTGACGCGCCGCCACCCTGGCCCACCACGCAAGACCCCTGGGGCCTGGGCCTGATCGGCGTGCTGGTGGCCAAGGAGGTTCCCTTTTTGCTGTGGGCCGCAGCCACACAACTGCAGCGCGCGGACACCGGCGCATGTTGGGCCCGCGAGCTGGACGCAGCACGCAGCATGGGCTACACATCGCAGCGCGCCTGGTGGCGCGTGCTGTGGCCCCAGCTGTGGCCACGCCTGGCCGGCCCGCTGGTGGCGGTGCTGGCCTACAGCCTGACTGTGGTGGACATGGCCCTGGTCATCGGCCCGCAAAGCCCGCCCACGCTGGCGGTGCTGGCCTGGCAATGGCTGCTGGATGCCGACGCCGCCGTGAATGCGCAGGGTGCGGCAGCCGCCTGGCTGCTGGCCGGCGTGGTGGCCGTGCTGGCCGCAGCGGTGTGGGCACTGCGGCGTGTGGCGCACTGGCGCGCGTGGTGGACGGGCGGAGGCCGCGGGCGCGCGGGCGCACACCGGGCCGCATCGGGCCTGCCGTTGCTGGCGCTGGCGGCGCTGTACGGCGGCGTCATGCTGGCGCTGGCCGTGGGCAGCGTGGCGGGTGCCTGGCCTTTCCCGCAGCTGTGGCCGCAACAATGGGGTTTGCAGGCCTGGCAGTCGGTCGCGGCCAGCGCCGCCACGCTGTGGACCACGCTGGCTTTGGCAGGGGCCAGCGCCATCACCGCCCTGGTCTGGTCCGTGGCCTGGCTGGAGTGCGCGCCGCCCGCCTGGGACGCACGGCTGCGCCGGCTGGTCTACCTGCCGCTGTTGCTGCCGTCGGTGTTGTGGGTGGTCGGCCTGCACCGGCTGACGCTGGCGTGGCAAATCGACGCGCACTTTGCCGGCCTGTGGCTGGCCCACAGCCTGGCGGCCGTGCCTTATGTGCTGATCGCGCTGAGCCCGGCCTACCTGGGCTTTGATGCACGCTACGCGCAGATTGCCGCGTCGCTGCGCAAGAGCCGCTTCACATTTCTGGCGCGTATCAAATGGCCGGTGCTGCGCGCGTCGCTGCTGGCGGCACTGGCCGTGGGCTTTGCCGTCAGCGTGGCGCAGTACCTGCCCACGCTGTTTGTCGGTGCGGGGCGCTTCAACACCGTCACGACCGAGGCCGTCACGCTGGCCAGCGGCGCGCAGCGCCCGCTGACCGCAGCCTATGCCTGGCTACAGTGGCTGCTGCCCGCGCTGGTGTTTGCGCTGGCTGCCTGGGCCGGGCGGCCGCGGCGTTTTGCAGGGGGCAGCCTGTGAGCCTGCAGCTGAGCGTTACGCGCCTGTCGTTGGGCGAGGCCACGCTGGTGCAGGAGCTGCACCTGGACGTGCCGCCCGGCGTCGTTCACACGGTCATGGGCGACAGCGGCTCGGGCAAATCAAGCCTGCTGGCGGCCGTGTGCGGCACGCTGGCGCCCGTGTTCAGCTTTGACGGCAGCGTCACGCTCAACGGCCAGCGCATCGACGCGCTGCCCACCGAGCGCCGGCGCGTGGGCATCCTGTTTCAGGACGACCTGCTGTTTGCCCACATGACCGTGCGCGAAAACCTGCTGTTTGCCGTACCTCCCGGCCCGCGCGCGCTGCGCGAAGCCGCCGTCACGCAAGCCCTGGGCGACCTGGAGCTGCCCGGGTTTGCCCACGCCGACCCGGCCACGCTGTCGGGCGGCCAGCGTTCGCGTGTGTCGCTCATGCGCGCACTGCTGGCCCAGCCACAGGCATTGCTGCTGGACGAGCCGTTCTCACGGCTGGACGCAGCCCTGCGCCAGCGCATGCGTGATTTCGTTTTTGCCACCGTGCGTGCACGAGGTATCCCGGCGCTGCTGGTCACGCATGACCAGGCCGATGTGGCCGACCCTGCCAGGCTGACACGGCTGTAGCTGCGGCGACGGGGCTCAAGTTGCATGGCAGGTTGCCGAAACCTGCTGTAGCGCTGGTGCGTGTGCACCGGCCGCCCCTGTCGCAACCCCCAACCGGAGCCACTTTCATGAAATCCCACTTTCTGAGCACCTTGTCTGTCGCAGCCCTGTTACTTGTCACCGGCGCAGCCCACGCCAACGACCCCCAGGCGGCCATTGCCGCGCTGGACGCACGCCTTGCCAAAATCGGTGCGCCCAAGCTGGACGGCACCGACAAGGCCGGCGAGCGCACCGTGCCGGCCATTCATTTCGGCGCGCGCAAGATCAACAACAACTACGACGTGGTGGACGAGATCAAGAAAACCACGGGCGCCACGGCCACCGTGTTCGTCAAGGACGGCAATGAATTCACGCGCGTGAGCACCAACGTGCTGACGCCCGAAGGCAAGCGCGGCGTAGGCACCCAGCTGGCGCGTAACCAGGCTTACGAGGCAATTTCGCGCGGCGACAAGCATTGCGGTCCGCTGGAAGTGCTGGGCACGGCTTACGACACCTGCTATCACCCGATCAAGGACGCCGGCGGCAAGGTCATCGGCATCACCTACATCGGCTTCAAGAAGTCCTGAGCCCAACCATCCAACTCTGCTGGAGAACGCCCATGCGTCTGCCCACATTCCTGTCGTCACGTGTTCGGCGACTGCCCATCGGCATCCAGCTGGCACTGGCCTTCACCCTGATCCTGTCGCTGACGGCAGCTCTGGGCGGATTTTCTGTGCTGTCGCTTGTACAACTCAACCATGCATCGCACGAACTGGCCCTGAAGGGCCTGCCCAGCGCCAAGCACCTGAACGCCGCGCGCGCGGCCGCCCTGGAGATGCGCGAGTTCGAGATGAAGCATGCGGCGGCCACCGATGCGAGCTACCGGGCTGAATACGAGGAAAAGGGCGCAGCCGCCCAGGTGGTGGCGGCCAGCAGCATCAAGGCGTATGCAGCCCTGGTCGAGCGGGCGGACGAGCACAAGCTGCTGGGCGCTTTGCAGAAGAACTGGGCCGCCTACGCGGGGCTGAATGCAAAAGTCCTGGGTCTTGGCCGCGAAGGCAAGCAGCGCGACGCAATGGACATCGGCGAAGGCGCCTCGCAAATGGCGATGGTGGACCTGGTCGGCTCACTGGAACAGTTGCAGGCATTCAACTTCCGTGTGAGTGACGAATCGGCGCTGACCGCACAGGCGGTCTTCGAGCGCGGCCGCGCCATCGCCATCGGCTGTGTCGCCGCGGCGCTGTTGATCGGGGCGGCGCTGGCCTTTGCCATCACCCGCGGCCTGCTGCGCAGCCTGGGCGGCGAGCCCGGCGTGGCCGCCGAAGTAGCTCGCGCGGTTGCCAACGGTGACCTGAGCACGCCGATCCGCCTGCGCCGCAACGACACTGAAAGCCTGATGGCGCGCCTGAAGGAAATGCAGGGCGGCCTGGCACGGGTGGTGTCCACCGTGCGCGAGAGCTCCCACACCCTGGCCACTGCCAGCGACGAGATCGCGCAGGGCAACATTGACCTGTCGGGCCGCACCGAGCAACAGGCCAGCACCCTGCAGGAAACCGCTGCTTCCATGGAAGAGCTGGGCTCGACCGTGTCGCAGAACGCCGACAACGCCATGAAGGCCGACGGCCTGGCGCGCCAGGCAAGCGATGTGGCGGGCCGTGGTGCCCAGGTGGTGTCGCGCGTGGTGCAGACCATGAAAGAGATCAACACCAGTTCAAGGCGCATTGCGGACATCACGGGTGTGATCGACAGCATCGCGTTCCAGACCAACATACTGGCCCTCAACGCAGCGGTGGAAGCCGCCCGTGCCGGCGACCAGGGACGCGGGTTTGCGGTGGTGGCCAGTGAGGTTCGCAGCCTGGCGCAGCGCTCCGCAGAGTCGGCCAAACAGATCAACAAGCTGATCGCAGAAAGCCTGGGCCGTGTAGAGCAGGGCAGCACGCTGGTCGACGAGGCCGGCACCACCATGAGTGAAGTCACGCGCTCCATCCAGGAAGTGGCCCAGCTCATGAACCAGATCAGCACAGCCTCTGCCGAACAAAGCAGCGGTGTGCGCCAGGTGGGCGAGGCTGTCACCCAGATGGACCAGACCACGCAGCAAAATGCCGCGCTGGTGGAGCAAAGCGCCGCCGCCGCAGACAGCCTGCGCGGGCAGGCGCGCAAGCTGGTGGAAGCCGTGTCGGTGTTCCGCCTGTCGGCTGCCGCAGCCTGAACCGGTCAGCTCTTGCGCAACGGCTTGACCCAACCCACAAACTGCGGCGCCACGCGCGCCACGACCGGGCCGTTGAAGTCCCAGGTCATGCACTTGCCCATGTAAAACGGGGGCTGGTCGCCGTCAAGGCGTGGCAGCCCTGCCTGGCGGCGGCGCGATTCCCTGGCATGCGGGATGGTCTGGAACGCGGCCGTCGCCAGGTTGAACAGCAGCTCGCGCAAATGGGTGCAGCCCTGCACACCGCCGATCGCGCGGTCAATGGCCTGGCGCCAGCCAGCGCCCATGGTATGGCCCACCATGCGCTGCAATGACTCACCCGCCACGCCGCACTCACCAAACGGTGTGGCGTCCATGGACGATTCAATGCCCTGGATGCACAGCGTGTCGTCTACCGTCACGCGGATATGCATGTGGTGGATGGGTGTCCCCGCCGCAACGGGCCCGCTGCTGCTCTCGTAACCGTAATGCTTGCTGTCATGCAGCTCGCCCTCCAGGTCCCACAAGCCGTCCTCGCGCGCATAGCCGCGAAATGTAATCACACGGGTGTGCAGCGGGGAACGGGCGGCGGGGGTACTGAGCATGGGCAGAGCTTGCAAAGGGAATCAGGAGCCTGATTTTGCCTGCCTGCCCTTTTTTGGCGTGTCCCGCACGGGCAGGACCCATTCATGCAGGCGGCGCGCCATGGCTTCACCAGGCTTCATGGGAACGGGCAGGCCGTCCAGCGCACCGTCAATAGCCAGGTGGGCAAAACCATGCCCCAGAGACCACCCGGTCAGCGCCACCACCGCGCCTTCGCCCGGCGCATAGCGCTCGGCGGCTTGCAGTACCTGCATGAACGAGGCGCGCGCAGCCTCGGCCATCTCGGGAAACTCCTGCTTGCGGGCCAGCAACGGTCCAAACATCAGGCGAAAGTGCGCGGGCTGCGCCCGCGCGTGGGCCACATAGGCATCGCCAATACGCAGCAGGGCCTCGCGGGCATCGGGCACGCTGGCGGCATCGGCCAGGGCGGCGCCCAGCATTTCAAATGAACGCCCGGCCACGGCCGCCAGCAGCTGGTCCAGGTTGGCAAAGTGATGGTAGGGCGCGGCATGCGACACACCCGCCACACGCGCCACCTCGCGCAGCGTCAGGCCGGCCAGGCCCTGGTTGGCCAGCAGTTCGTCGGCGGCCACCATGAGGGTCTCGCGCAGGTTGCCATGGTGGTACGGGCGGGGTTTCGAAGATGCCATGGCCTGCATCTTGACACGAGAAACATGGGCGCGCATGATCCGCCAATCTTTCTCCAAGAAAGATAAGGAGCAGATCCATGTACCACCTGATCGTGCGCAGCAAGCTGCGCCGCGCTTTTGCAGCCATCAACCGTGGCGACTACAGCACCGTCGTGTCGCAGTTTGCGCCGCGCCACCGGCATCTGATGTACGGCCGCCATGCGCTGGCCGGCGAGCGCAACACCCACGCCAGCACGGCCCAGTGGTATGCCCGGCTGCAGCGGCTGCTGCCGGGCCTGCGGTTTGACGTGCAGGCCATTGCCGTGACCGGCTGGCCCTGGCACACGGTGGCCACCGTGACCTGGTGCGACCAGTTCCGCCTGCCCGACGGCAGCAGCGGCACCAACGTGGGCGTGCATGAATTTGTGCTGCGCTGGGGCCGCGTGCACATGCTGGCCGTGCACTGCGACACCGCGCGGCTGGCGGCGTATTGCCGGCAGATGGCGCAATGCGGTCTGGCCGAGGCCATGGCACCCCCTATCACCGACGTTCCCCTGACTGAAAGCCCCGCATGAACTTCTTGCCCCTCTCTGCTTTTTCCTGGCTGGTCGCCGCCAGTGCCGCCACCGTGCTGACGCTGGGCCTGATGCACCTGGTGTTCACCTTTCATGGCCGGCGCTTTCAACCGCGCGATGCGGCCGTGCTGGTTGCCATGCAAATGACCACGCCCTTCATCACACGCGACACAACAATGTGGAAGGCGTGGATCGGCTTCAACGCCAGCCACAGCTACGGTGCCATGCTGTTCGGCCTGGTGTGGGGCTACCTGGCGCTGTGGCAGCCGGCCGTGCTGGCCCAGTCGATCTTTTTGCAGCTGTTGGGCCTGGCGTTGCTCGCCGCCTACGCCTACCTGGGCTGGCGGTACTGGTTCAAGATCCCGTTTCGCGGCATTGTGCTGGCATTGCTGCTGTATGCCGGCGCGCTGGGGACGGCAGCCCTAGCTGTCGTCATGCACTGAATAAAAAAACGTCATCGATTGCTGGGGGTTCAGCCAGACCAGCACGTCCGGCGGCAGCACCTCGGGGCGCAGTGCCTCCACAATTCTCAGGTCGGCTTCTTCGCCCAGATCCAGGATGGGAGCGTCCCGGCGCGACATCTCGGGGCTGTACACCAGCACCCGTGGCTGCAGGCTTTGCTGGCCTGGCGAAACCACCATCGCAAGCGCGCCGTTGCCCAGCTTGACATAGGTGCCTGGTGGATACACGCCCAGCAAGCTGACAAACATGCCCAGCAGGCCCGCGTCGAATCGGGTGGTTTCGTGGCGGAACATGAATGCCAGCGCCTCGGATGGCATCAGTGCCTCCCTGTCGGCAGACTCGGGCGTGCACAGCCTGTCAAACCGGTTGACCAGCGCCAGGATGCGCGCAGGCATGCCCGATTCACGGTAACCGCGCGGCCAGCCGGTACCGTCAACGGTCTCATGGTGGTCGGCAATCACGGCCAGCGCCCCGGGCGTGAAGACGCCCGACTGTGCAGCCAGCTGCACGCTGTACTGGACGTGCTGGCGATAGAAGTCCTCTTCGAACTTGCGCCGCCTGGCCATCTGCAGGATGGGCCCGGGAATCTGCCCCTTGCCCGCGTCATGTGCCAGTGCGCCCAACGCAAGGTCGACCAGTTCACGCTCGTCAAGCCCGGCCTGGCGGCCCAGCAAGAGGCTCAATGTCATGGTGTTCAGCGCGTGGTAATAGGGGCCCTTGCCGTTCTTGTCGCCCAGCAGGTGAAGCAGGACGCTGCGCCCGTGCGTGATGGCCTTGGCGGCCTGCGACGACAACTGCATCAAGCGGGCACCCGCGGCGCGTGGCGATTGGGCAAAGTCGGTCAACGCCTCGCGCGTCGCGCGCGCGGCAGCGTCCCAGTTGCGGCTGGCGCTGGTCTGCGCGGCGCTGTGGCTGGACTGCCGCCGGCTCTTGTCCTGACGGCGTTGTTCTACCTCCTGGGCCAGCGCTGCACGCTCGCACGCCGCCGGAGCGGCACGCGCCGCATCTGGCGGCGGGGGTACCACGCTGCTGCGCTCGGGGTAGTAGTACAGCCGGCCGGCGGGATTGCTGGCCTTGATGACGGCCACTTCCTTCGGTGTGCGAACCATCAGCCGGCTGGTCAGGAACGGATGGTCGGCCCAGGGGATGTCCAGCCAGACATACAGGCCGACGACGACTTGGGACGGATCGATCGCTACAGGGTTACCGGGTTTGCTCCACATCAGGGAGTTATCGGCACCAAACCGGCAAAGCCTTAGCCCAGCACGATCACGCGCGCCTGTGGCACCCGGGCGTAGGGGTCATAGCCCAGCAAGCCGGCGCGAAAGGTCATTTCCTGGCTGGCCGCGATGCGCCGGCGCTGCACAGCCGATGCCTGCGCCATGCTGGCCAGCAATTCAGGCTCAAAACGCACGGTCACCGGGGTGGACATCTCAAACAGCGCCTGTGGATCGCGCGCCAGCGCCCAGGCAATCACCAGGTTGCCGTTGGACAGCTGGATGGCCTGCGCATTGGGTGGGAACAGGTGGCGGTACGCGTCCCAGAACGCGCAGCGGATCGGGTCCATGAGGCTGCCGTCGGCGTTGGCGGCGGGCTCTGGCACGCCGGCGTCGTCCAGCAACCAGGCCAGCGCCGGGGGCTCTGCGCCAAACACGCGCAGCTGCACGCCGTGCGCGCGGGCCACCTTTTCGCTGGTGCGCGTCATGCGCGCCGGGGGCACCACCGACGCCAGGCGGCTCAGGTGCGACAGCTGCCGGGCCACCTGTTCGCCCAGCACAAAGTGCCCCGTGGAGTCCAGGCTTTCTTCCACATGCAGCAGGTTGACCAGCAGCAGCTTGTCGCCCTGGGCCAGGGTATCGGCCGCCAGGGCATGAATGCCTTGCACGAACGCGCTGACGTCGGCCGGGCCCCTGACCTCGACCCTGACAAAGCGCGTCGCGCGAACAACCTGGAACTGCATGGTGCAGGTATTGTGATCTGCCTCAGCACGTTGCGGGGCCTGCGCGCTGACAATACGGCTTTGCCACCGCTTTCAGGTCACCTTCCCATGCTTTCATTCCTGCCCCCGGTCGTGCGGGGCGTCATTGCCTTTGTGCTGCTGGTCATCAACACCCTGTTCTGGTGCGCACTGCTGTTTGCCATGTCGGTCATCAAGCTGGTGCTGCCCTTTGCCCCCGTGCGACGGCATGTAGACCCGGTGCTCAACGCCATTGCCACCGCCTGGATCAGTTGCAACAGCGCCTGGATGCGTCTGACGCAAAACACTGCCTGGGATGTGCAGGGCGTGGACAGCCTGCCCTACCGCGGCTGGTACCTGGTCAACTGCAACCACCAGTCGTGGGTGGATATTTTTGTGCTGCAGCATGTGATGAACCGGCGCATTCCGATGCTGAAGTTCTTTTTGAAGCAGGAGCTGATCTGGGTGCCGGTGATTGGCCTGGCCTGGTGGGCGCTTGATTTCCCGTTCATGAAGCGCCACGGCAAGGCCGACCTGCGCAAGAACCCCGACTTGCGCCGCCAGGACCGCGAAACCACCCGCCGCGCCTGCGAAAAATTTGCGCTGGTGCCCACCAGCGTCATGAACTTTGCCGAGGGCACGCGCTTTACCGCCGCCAAGCACCAGGCGCAGTCGTCACCCTACCGCCATCTGCTCAAACCCAAAGCCGGCGCATTGGCGCTGGCGCTGAACGCCATGGGCGACCAGTTCCATTCGCTGGTCGATGTGACGATTGTTTACCCGGCCGGAGTGCCCACGTTCTGGCAGTTTTTGTGCGGGCGTACGCCGCGCATCATGCTGCGCGCGCGGCAGTTGCCCATACCCGCAGAATTCACCGACGGCGACTACGACACCGACAGCGAATTCCGCGGAACCTTTCACCGCTGGCTGGCCGGGCTGTGGGAGCACAAGGACGCCGAGATCGCCACCTTGCTGGGCGAGCCCGTGGGCACGCAAGTTACAGCGCGTTCAACGGAATCTTGAGGTAGGCCACGCCGTTGGCTTCGGCCGGCGGCAATTCACCGGCGCGGATATTCACCTGCACTGACGGCAGGATCAGCACCGGCATGTCCAGCGTGGCGTCGCGAGCAGTGCGCATCCTGACGAATTCGTCTTCGGACACACCGTCGTGCACGTGGATGTTGCCTGCGCGCTGGGCGGCCACCGTGGTTTCCCAGGCCGCCTCGCGGCCCGCAGGTGGGTAGTCGTGGCACATGAAAAGGCGCGTTTCGCCTGGCAGGCCCAGCAGCTTGCGCGTGGACTGGTACAGCGTGGGTGCGCTGCCGCCAGGGAAGTCGCAGCGCGCCGTGCCCACGTCGGGCATGAACAGCGTGTCGCCCACCAACACCGCGTCGCCCACCTGGTAGGCCATGCAAGCCGGGGTGTGGCCGGGCACGGACAGCGCCGTGGCGGTGAGCGCACCGATGGCAAAGGTCTCACCGTCCTGCAGCAGGCGGTCGAACTGGTGGCCGTCGGGGCGGAACCCGGGCTCCAGGTTGAAGATGCGCTTGAACACGTCCTGCACCTGGGTGATGGCCGCGCCGATGGCGATCTTGCCGCCGAGTTTTTGGCGCAGGTAGTGCGCGGCCGACAGGTGGTCCGCATGGGCATGGGTCTCCAGGATCCATTGCACCTGCAACTGCTTGTCCTGCACAAAGGCGATCAGCTGGTCGGCCGAGGTGGTACTGGTACGACCCGATTTGGGGTCGTAGTCAAGCACCGAGTCGACGATGGCACAGGCAGCGCCTTCCTTTTCGTAGACCACATAACTCACGGTCCAGGTGGATGGGTCGAAAAAGCCTTTGACAACGGGTTTCATGGGCGCGCCTTGGTGTTTGTTGATTTCGATGTAGATAGTATATTGACAAATATATTGTTATTCAATAGACTATCTTCAGGTTAATCAAAAAAGGAGTTCCACATGCAAACCGACACTGTGATGGACATTGACGTCCTGCGCCAGTCGGCCGACGCTGCCAGCCGGCTCATGAAAGCGCTGTCCAACCCTGACCGGCTGCTGCTGCTGTGCCAGCTGGCCCAGGGCGAAAAGCGCGTGGGCGAGCTCGAAGAGATCGTGGGCATTGCGCAGCCCACCTTGTCGCAGCAGCTGGGCGTGCTGCGCGACGAGGGGCTGGTGAGCACCCGGCGCGAGGGCAAAAACATTCATTACCGTATCGACAGCCCACAGGCGCTGGCGGTGCTGAACATTCTGTACGCGCAATTTTGTGAAACCCCCAAGGCGTAACCGGGCATGACCATTGACTGGACACATTTCACGCCCTGGGCGTCCCTGGCCGGCGGCATCCTGCTGGGCCTGGCCTCGTCCCTGTTCATTCTGCTGAACGGCCGCATCCTGGGCATCAGCGGCATCGTGGGCGGCCTGCTGCGCCCGGTAAAGGGCGATACCAGCTGGCGCCTGGCCTTTCTGGCCGGCCTGCTGGCCGCACCGCTGCTGTACTTTGCAGTGGCCGGGCCCACCATGGCGCGCATCGACGCCGGCTGGACCACGCTGGTCATTGCCGGCCTGATGGTCGGCGTGGGCACACGCTATGGCTCAGGCTGCACCAGCGGCCACGGCGTCTGTGGCCTGTCGCGCCTGTCGCCGCGCTCCCTGGTGGCCACGCTGGCCTTCATGGGCGCGGGCTTCGTCACCGTCTACCTCGTGCGCCACGCTTTCGCGTGAACCGCATCGCCCATCAAGGACTACCTCATGCAACACCGCATTACTGAATTCGCCGTGGGTCTGCTGTTCGGCATCGGCCTGATCCTGTCGGGCATGACCGATCCCGGCAAGGTGATCGGCTTTCTCGACCTGTTCGGCAACTGGGATCCGTCGCTCGCCCTGGTGATGGGTGGGGCCATCATGGTGGGCGTGTTCGCGTTTGCGCTGGCCAAAAGGCGTACCCGCACCTTCCTGGACGGTGCGCTGCATATGCCCCGATCCACTGACATCGACCGCCGCCTGGTGGTGGGCGGCCTGGTGTTCGGCGCAGGCTGGGGCCTGGCGGGCTTTTGCCCCGGCCCGGCCCTGGTGTCGCTGGGTGCGGGCCAGCCCAAGGCGGCCGTCTTCGTGGTGGCCATGGTCGCGGGCATGGTCATCTTCGAGATGCTGGAGCGACGCCAGGCGCGCAAGTGATGAACTGGCTGCCCGACTGGTTGCGCCACTACCGCCCGGCCTGGTTTGCAGGCGACCTGACGGCCGGCATCATCGTCACGGTGATGCTGATTCCGCAAAGCCTGGCCTATGCGCTGCTGGCCGGGTTGCCACCCGAGGTGGGCCTGTACGCCAGCATCCTGCCGATCATCGCGTACGCCCTGCTGGGCTCGAGCATGACGCTGGCCGTGGGGCCGGTGGCCGTGGCCTCGCTCATGACGGCCAGCGCGCTGCAGCCACTGGCCGCAGCAGGCTCGGCGGACTACGTGGCGCTGGCCATGCAGCTGTCGCTGCTGTCGGGCGTGATGCTGCTGGCCTTTGGCGCGCTGCGCCTGGGGTTTCTGGCGTATTTCCTGAGCCACCCGGTCATCAGCGGCTTCATCACCGGCTCGGCCGTGCTGATTGCAGTGGGGCAGCTCAAACACATCCTGGGCGTGAAGGTCGCGGGCAGTGATGTGCTGGAGGTGTTGCACGGCCTGGCGACCGCACTGCCCCAGACCCAGCCCGCCACGCTGGCCATCGGCCTGGCCAGCCTGGTGTTTCTGTGGGCGGCGCGCCGCTACATGGCCCGCGCGCTGCTGCGCATCGGCCTGGGCGCCAAGGCAGCCGACCTGCTGGCCAAGCTGGCGCCCATGGCGGCCGTGATCGCGTCCACCGCCGTGGTGGGCCTGCTTCGGCTGGACCAGTCAGCCGGTGTGAGCGTGGTGGGCGCCGTGCCGCAGGGCCTGCCGCACCTGAGCCTGCCGATGCCCGGTATGGGCACACTGGGCCAGCTGTGGCTGCCCGCGCTTTTGATTTCGCTGGTGGGGTTTGTGGAAAGCGTGTCGGTGGCGCAGTCGCTGGCGCTCAAGCGCCAACAGCGCATCAGCCCCAACCGCGAGCTGCTGGGCCTGGGCGCGGCCAACATGGCCAGCGCATTGTCGGGTGGCTACCCGGTCACGGGTGGTTTTGCGCGCTCGGTCGTCAACTTTGCTGCGGGCGCGCAGACACCGCTGGCCGGTGTGATCTCGGCCGTGCTGATGGCCGTGGTGATTGCCGCGCTGACCGGCTGGTTCTTTTACCTGCCGCACGCGGTGCTGGGCGCCACCATCATCATCGCGGTGACGTCATTGATTGACCTGGACACACTGCGCCACGCCTGGCACTACGACCGCGCCGACGCGCTGTCGCTGCTGGCCACAGCCGGTGGGGTGGTGCTGTTGGGTGTGGAGGTGGGCATCCTGCTGGGCGTCACGCTGTCGCTGGGCACCATCGTCTGGCGCAACACGCACCCGCACATGGCGGTGGTAGGCCGCTTGCCGGGCACCCAGCATTTCCGCAATGTGCAGCGCTATGCGGTGCAGACCGTGCCCGGCCTGCTGGCGGTGCGGGTGGACGAAAGCCTGTTTTTTGCCAATGCCACGGTGGTAGAAGACCGCATCGAAGCCCTGCTGGCGCACGACGCCACGGTGCGCCGGGTAGTGCTGATCTGCTCGGCCATCAACCAGATCGACACCACGGCGCTGGGTGTGCTGACGCAGCTGGAGCGCAACCTGGCCGCACGCGGCATCGAGTTCACGCTGGCCGAAGTCAAGGGCCCGGTGATGGACCGCCTGCGCGGCACCGAGCTGGGCCAGCGCCTGGACGGCAAGGTGTTTTTAAGCACCCACGACGCCTTCATGCAGCCGGTGCCAGTGCCTCCCACGCCGTGAGGGTTTCAGCCGCGTACATCAGCGCCGGGCCACCGCCCATATAAACGCACACGGCCAGCATTTCGTCCAGCTCGGCGCGGGTACAGCCCAGCTTGTGCAGGGCTTTCACATGAAAGGCAATGCAGCCCGAGCAGTGCTGTGTGATGCCCACGGCCAGGGCGATCAGCTCCTTGTGTTTCGTGCTGATCGTGCCTTCGGCCATGGCGCCCCTGCACAGCGGGCGTCCCGGAGGTCACCCAGGGGTCTTTGGCTGCCCGCTATGCTGGCCGCATCCCCTTCTCAAGCAGTACCCCCATGACCACCACGCCCCACCTTTCAGTGACCCGCGCAGCCCTGCTGCTGGCGCTGGCCCCCCTGTGCGCCACGGCCCAGCAGACACCCACGCAGCCGCTGTGGGAAGTGGGCGCTTTTGGCGCCGCCTACAGCCAGCAGGCCTACCCGGGCTCGGACAAGCAGGTCAATGGCGCCATCGCCCTGCCCTGGTTCATCTACCGCGGCAAGTACTTTCGCGCCGACCGAAATGCCCTGGGGCTGCGCGCCCTGAAGACACCCACGGTAGAGGTGGACATTGGCCTGTCGGGCGCGTTTGGCTCCAGCTCTGACGATATCGACGCGCGCCGTGGCATGCCTGACCTGGGCACGCTGGTGGAGTTTGGCCCGCGCCTCAAATGGGACCTGGGCCCCGCCATGGGCGGCGCCTGGCGCGCTGAATTCCCGCTGCGCGGTGTGTTCGACCTGAGTGACGGCGCGGCCAGCCGGGGCGTGGCCTTTGAGCCCGCGCTGTTTTATGAACGCGGATCGGCCGACGGCTGGCGCTACAGCACCGGCGTCAGCGCCGTCTTTGCCAACCGCAAGCTGGCCGACACCTTCTATGGCGTGGCGCCGCGTTACGCCGCGCCGGGGCGCCCTGCCTACACCGCCGAAAGCGGCCTGGTCGCCTGGCGCCTGTCGCTGTCGGCATCGCGCCAGATCGCACCCGACTGGCGGCTGTTTGCCTATACCCGGCTGCAAAGCGTGGCCGGCGCGGCCAACAAGGCCAGCCCCCTGGTGCGCCAGACCACGGGTGCCACCGTGGGGGTGGGCGTCGCATACACCTGGGCGCAGTCCGACCGGCCGGCGGTGGACTAGCTAACCCACCAGCGCCTGGTACGCCGCACGCGTCTGTGGCGACACCGACTGCACCAGCTGCGCATACGCCGTCTGGTGGCGCGCCAGCATGCGCGCGGACGCGACCGTGCGCGACTTGCAGAACCAGTGGCAGGTGTGCTGCAGCAAAAACAGCTCGGCCGACAACGTGAAGGCGCGGTCGCGCGCCGGCATATCCACCGCGTCCACCATGCGGGCGATGCCGTCAGCGTGCACTGCCAGCGCCTGGCGCATGTCAAACGTGGCCTGCGGCAACAGCTGCGTCACCCAGGGCAGGTACACAGACAGGCGGCTGATGCGGGCGCTGGCGGCGTCAACCTGCGCGAAGCTTTCCACCAACGCGCGCATCTGCGCGGCCAGCGTCTGCTCGGTGGACTGCAGCATGCTGAAGATCTGATCACGCCGCGGCGCATCGGTCTCACCCAACGCGCGCAGGTAACCCTGGGTCAATGTCTCCATGTGCTTTTCGATCTGGTGCTGGCCCAGGTGGGTGGCCAGCAGCGCGATGCGCTGGCGCTGGTCTTTGGAGCGGACAAACCACAAGGCAATGGCGGCGAGGATCGCCAGGGAAATCAGGTTCATGATGGCGTCCAGTGTACTGAGCAGCCCGCGTGAAGCCGCGCGGGCCGGGCTCAGCGGGCGGCGCCCGCCTCGTCGTCAATGGCCTTTTGCACCGCCTGGTAGAACGCCTCGCGCTGGGCGCTCAAGCCCCGGTCGTTGGCACCGGTGCCCCAGTTGGCATTCAGGGCGATGACCAGCTTGCGCCTGGGGTCCATGAAGATGCCCTGGCCGAAGATGCCGCGCGCTGAATAGCTGCCGTCGGCATAGGTCCACCACTGGTAGCCATAGCCACGATCAGGCTGGCCGATGGGCATGCGGGTGCTGGTGGCCTCGGCCAGCCAGCCGTCGGGCACGATGCTGGTGCCCTTGACCATGGCGCCGTTCAGGATGAACTGCCCCACCCGCGCAAAGTCGCGTGGGCTGGCCTGGATGCAGCAGCCGCTGATCTCCTGCCCCGTCTTGCTGAGGATCCAGGTGGCGGGGTGTTCCATACCCGCAGGCACCCAGATTTTTTCAGACAGGTAGGTGGACAGCGGCTTCCTGGTGGCCTGGTTCAGCAGCACGCCCACCAGGTTGGTCTCGCCCGTGCTGTAGTGCCAGCGGGTGCCGGCGGGCGCCACGCGCGGCAGCTGGCGCATGTAGCTCACCAGAGCGTCCACACCTTCTTCGGGCTTGTGGTTGTTGAAGCGCGCCACGTCGGAATTGGGGTCCCCATAGTCTTCGTTCCAGCGCACGCCCGAGGTCATGGTCAACAGCTGGCGGATGCTCACGTCGTCATAGGCCGAGCCCCTCATCTGCGGGATGTAATCGCTGACCTTGTCATCCATGCTCTTGATATGCCCGTCGCGAATGGCCGCGCCCACCAGCGTGGACGTCATCGACTTGGCAACAGAAAAGCTGGTCCAGCGCCCGGTCGCGTCAAAGCCCAGGCCGTAACGCTCCAGCCGCAGCCGGCCGTCGTGCAACACCACCACGGCCGCGCTGCGCTGCGCAGCCATGAAGGCATCCACATCCATGCCCAGCTTCAGAGGTGTGCCCTGCGGCAGCGGCGACGGCGCGTTGCCCGCCGCAATGGTCCGGGCCTTGGCCAGCAACGGGATGCGGTCCAGGGCGCGAAAGGCCGCGTCGCGCTGCGGCACGGTCCAGAACAACAGGTCGCGGTTGGTAGGCACGGTGGCCAGCAGGCCACGCGTTTCCTTGTCCAGGCTGAACCAGCCAGCGGTGCCGGCGACCGCCACCACGGCCAGCAGGCCCAGGGCAATTTTGGTGAGCTTCATGGCGGCAGTCCCTCGTGGGTGTGGACGTCCCGGTACGGGGCATCAGGACCCTATCCTCAAGTATAGGGGGGGCAAATTTGCATCGAGCCCCGCTACGCTTTCCGGCATGCAGAAGGCAAAAAATTTACGTCAACTTGCGGCCAAGTGCTTTTTATTAAGCCTCTGGGCATCAACCACTGCCGCAGCCTGCGAGCACCGGCTGGACGAACTTGCCAACCGCGGCGTCAAGGCAGGCCGCCCCATGACCGCTGAACAGGTCGAACACCTGAACATGGTGGTGTTGCATGAGCCGGGCAAGACCTACATTGCGCCCTTTGGTGAAAACCAAGCCAAGTGGGTCGCCTTCAAATCAGGTCTCAGGTCACTGGACCGGTTCGTCGCATTCGACGCATCGCCGGAACTTGCCGCACAGCTGGGGATACGGCTGGACGGCCACGCCATTGTTCGTGGCAAGTGTGTGGTGGGCTTTCTGAAAAGCGCGACGCGCTGAAGCCGCGTTGAAGCCAGTCACCCGGCTTCAACGCCCGTCAAGAACACTCAGACTTCCGCGCCTTCACCCAGCTCCTGCTTGATCTGCTCCTTGCGCTCTTCCAGCTGGGCCACCATGGCCACCAGGTCCAGGCCGCTCTTGCGTGCTTCGGGGAACATCTTTTCGCGCTCCTCGGTCACGTGGTGGTCGATCATCTCTCCCAGCACTTTCACCTTGGCATTGAAATGGCTCTCATCCGCTTGCATGGCACCGATCTGGGCAATCAGGTCCTTGGCGCTGGCGTGTTCCACGTCGGCCTCGTCCATGAGGTCGTCCTTGCCCGTGGCTTCGCGCACGGGGGGATAGAACAGCTCTTCCTCAACCTGCGCGTGCACGGTCAGCTCCAGGCAGATCTTGTCGGCAATCTGTTTGCGCTGGTCGGCGGGGGCATCGGATTCAGCCAGCGTGTTGAATTTCTGGAACAGCTTTTTGACGGCGACGTGGTCGGCGTCCAGCAGGTCGACTGCGTCGCCTTTTTTCGCGGGTGCTTTGCTCATGTGGGGCTCCAGTTGTTTCAAGAAAGAAGGTCCGGCGCATCGGGTGTGCGCCGCCATTCAATCTAAAAGCCGCCATGCCCCGCGCCCGTCAGTGGGGCAGACCAAGCTGTTGTCAGCGCAGAACTACGTGCGGGTGTCGCAGGTTCAGGAAAGTGCAGTTGCAGCCGGCTGGCAAAGCTGCGCGCCTGACCCGTGATGGGGTCACAGAATGAAATGCGCTGCGCCAGCAGCCGCAAGGGCTTGCCCAGATCGTCGCCGCCCTGCGGCAGCAAGCGGGGATAGATGCGGTCGCCCAGGATGGGCAGGCCCAGCGCGGCCATGTGCACGCGCAACTGGTGCCGCCGGCCGGTCAGCGGGCGCAGGCGGTACCGGGCATGGGCGCCCTGCGTTTCAATCCATTCGATCTCGGTGTGTGCCTGGGACGCACCCGCATCAACCCCAGAGGCCTCGCGCATCTGCATGAAATGGTCGGCCTCCACCAGCGCGCTCACGCGCGTGAGCGGAAAGCGCAACGCCGTGCCATCCGGGCTGGCTGCAATGGCCTCATAAGTCTTGGCCATGCCCCGGTTGAAGAACAGCTGGTGGTAAGGCTCGCAAGTGGCCGGCTGCTTGGCCAGCAGCACCACGCCCGCGGTCTCCCGGTCCAGCCGGTGCAGGGGGGTCAGTGCATCTATGCCCAGTTGGCGGCGCAGGCGCACCAGCAAGGTCTCCTGCAGGTAATTGCCCGACGGCGTGACGGGCAGGAAGTGCGGCTTGTCGGCCACCACCAGCAGCTCGTCTTCAAACAGCACGCTGGCCTGCGCGGCATTGGGTGCTTCGTCAGGCACGGTGCGGTAGTAGTACAGCTTGCCGTGTGCCGCGTAGGCCTGATCGGGCGTCACGGTGCGGCCCGCGTCGTCCAACACATCGCCGCGCGCCATGCGTTCGCGCCACTGCGCGGCGGGGATCGCCGGAAAGCGTTGCACCAGAAAGTCGAGCATGCTGGCCCAGGGGCCCTCGGGCAGGCCGACCTGGCTGGCACCCACACCGTCGCGCACGGGCAGCATGACCGTCAGCCGCCCGGCTCTCGCGCGGCCTGGGCCAGCCGCCGGGCCCGCGCCAGGCGCCAGGCGCCGTCGGGCCCGTCGTCATACACGTTTTCCAGCGTGGTAGCGGTTTCATTCAGCTGCGTGTCCAGCGCCACGCGGTTGTCAAACACAAAACATTCGCCGCGCCAGTCCTGCTGCGCATCGGGCATCTGCTGGAAGTAATTGAGGATGCCACCGTCCAGCTGGTACACCGGCAGCCCCATGTCCAGCATCCAGGCGCTGGTTTTTTCGCAGCGGATGCCGCCGGTGCAGTACATCGCAATGCGCTTGCCCTGCGCCTGCCACTGCGCGGCGTGGGCCTGCACGTAAGCGGGAAAGTCGCGGAAGTTGGTCACACCCGGATCGACAGCCCCCTCAAAATGGCCCAGGCGAAATTCAAAGCTGTTGCGGTTGTCCAGCAGCACCACGTCGGGTTCCTGGATCAGCGCGCGCCAGTCTTGCGGCGACACATTGATGCCGGTGCGCCGTGCGTCCACGCCATCAATGCCCAGCGGCACGATTTCCCTCTTGACGTGGACCTTCAGCTTGGCAAAGGGCGGTGTGTTGCAGGCGCTGCGCTTGAAGACCATGCCGGTGAAGGCGCCGGCAAAGGCGGCTTCATGCTGCAACGCGCGCTCCATGCCGTCCACCGCGTCCACGGTACCCGCCAGCATGCCGTTGATGCCCTCGGTGGCCAGCAGGATGCTGCCGGTCAGGCCGGCCCGCTGCGCGAGCAGCTGGCGCAGGTGCGCGGCCACGCCCTCGGGTTCTGCGAGCTGAACGAATTGGTAGAAGGCGGTGTGGACCAGAGCGGACATCGCCGGATTTTCCCATGGGGCCATTGCGCATGGGTACCATGGCGCCTGGAGCCCACCACACCATCCCACTGCGCCATGACCATCACCCCCGCCCTGATCGCCGCATTCGCCCCCACCGGCCGCCTGCGCGCGTCCATCAACACCGGCAACCCCATCCTGGCCACGCCCGATGCGGCCACAGGCACAGCCAAAGGCGTGTCGGTGGACCTGGCGCGCGGCTTTGCGCAGCGCCTGGGCGTGGCGCTGGAGCTGGTGGTGTTTGACACCGCCGCCAAATCAGTGGACGCCGTGACGCAGGAGCAGGCCGACATCGGCTTTTTTGCAATCGACCCCAAGCGCGGCGAAGGCATCCACTTCACCGCCGCGTATGTGCTGATTGAAGGCTGCTACGCCGTGCGCGACGATTCGCCGCTGACCGCCCTGGACCAGGTGGACAGCGCTGGCACGCGCGTGGTGGTAGGCCAGGGCAGCGCCTACGACCTGTACCTGAGCCGCGAGATCCGGCACGCCACCCTGCTGCGCGCGCCCAGCTCACCCGCCGTGGTGGATTATTTCGTGGAACAAGGCGCCGACGTGGCCGCCGGCGTGAAGCAGCAACTGCAAGCCGACGCCGCGCGCCTGGGCGGGCTGCGGCTGTTGCCCGGCCGCTTCATGGTGATCCAGCAGGCCATGGGCAGCCCGCGCAGCCGTGGCGCCGAAGCCGCAGCCGTGCTGGCCGCCTATGTGGAAGACATGAAGCGCAGCGGCTTTGTGGCCGATGCGCTGGCGCGCCACGGCATCAACGGGGCGGCGGTGGCACCGGCAGCGTAGGCAGCGCCTTCATTCATGCTGAACCGCCCGCTGCTGTACACCTACCGCCGCTGCCCCTATGCCATGCGCGCACGCATGGCGCTGCTGCAGGCGCAGATCAGCTTTGCAGCGCATGAAATTGTGCTGAGGGACAAGCCCGCCGACATGCTGGCGGCGTCCCCCAAGGGCACGGTCCCCGTGCTGGTATTGCCAGACGGCCAGGTCATCGACGAGAGCCTGGACATCATGCGCTGGGCGTTTCAGGGCCGCGACGAAAGCAGCTGGTGGCAGCGCGCCAGCACGTCTGCCAACCAGGCTCTGATCGCGCTGAACGACGGCCCGTTCAAGCAGCACCTGGACGGGTACAAATACCCCGGGCGCAACGGCACCGCCGACGCCGTGCAGCATCGCGACCTGGCCATGAATTGCCTGTTGCACCCGCTGGAGCAGCGGCTGGCCGACCAACCGTGGTTGGGCGGCAGTGACGCGTGCGCCGCTGATCTGGCGGTATTCCCGTTTGTGCGGCAATACCGGGCTGTGGCGCCAGACTGGTTTGACGCCTTGCCCATGCCGGCGACGCAGCGGTGGTTGCAAGGGTGGGTACAAAGCGAGCGATTCAGCGTTTGCATGAAGAAGTTGCCAACGGGCTTGTGTCTGGCGTTCTGAGGCGACGCGCCGGCTCCTATGATCACCCCATGGCCACCCCGCTCAATTTCCGTCATCTGTATTACTTCTGGGTCGTCGCCAAGGAAGGCGGCATGTCCCGCGCGGCCGAACGCCTGGACATGGCGGTGCAGACCGTCAGCGCCCAGGTGCGCGCGCTGGAGCAGGACCTGGGGCATGCGCTGTTCAAGCCGGCCGGCCGCACATTGGTGCTGACCGAGGGCGGCGAGGCGGCCATGGCGCTGGCCGAGCAGATCTTCCAGCTGGGCGAGGCCTTGCCCGCCGCCGTGCGCGAAGCCGCCACCGGCTTGGGGCTTCGCCTGCGCGTGGGCATCTCTGACGGCTTGCCCAAGCTGGTGGTGCGCCACCTGTTGCGCCCCGCGGTGGCCGACACCGGCGCGCGGCTGCTGTGCCACGAAGATGAGTTTGACCGCCTGCTGGCCGATCTGGCGCTGCACAAGCTGGACGCGCTGCTGGCCGACCGCGCCGCGCCCACCAACAACCCCAACCTGCGCCTGTACAGCCACAAGCTGGGCGAAGCGCCGCTGGCCTGGTTTGCGCCGGCGGCCATGGCCGACAAGCTCGGCGGCAAACGGCGCATGCGCTTTCCGGCCTGCCTGGCGCAGATGCCGGTACTGCTGCCCACGGGGCATTCGGCCGTGCGACCGCGCATCGACCACTGGCTGGAGCGCGAGGGGCTGCGCCCGGACATCGTGGGTGAGTTTGAAGACAGCGCGCTGCTGGCGGCGTTTGGCCGCAGCGGCATGGGCGCCTTTCCGGCGTCGCGCCTGTCAGCCCAGGAGCTGCTGGCCGACCCGTCGATCGTGCTGCTGGGTGACAGCCCCGACCTGCTCGAGACCTTCTACCTGATCTCTGCCGAAAGAAAAATCCAGCACCCGCTGGTGCAGCGGATGCTGGATGGCTTGAAGAACGCGACGCCCGGTTAAGACGTCGTTGGGCTACCCGCCCGGTATCAAGTGCCCGGGGTAACCTGCTGGATGCCAGCCACCACCCAGCCGCCAAAGCCGGTGCGCGGCTTGGTCAGGTGCCAGACTTCGTCCAGGTCTTCGGTGTCGGCATGCATCTGGTCGCGGATGCCGC
Organism: Ramlibacter sp. 2FC; assembly: GCA_943372515.1. Taxonomy (GTDB): domain Bacteria; phylum Pseudomonadota; class Gammaproteobacteria; order Burkholderiales; family Burkholderiaceae_C; genus RAM1. The sequence continues at coordinate 39,530 of CALRYY010000017.1, forward strand.
CGGTAAAGCGCACGCTGACGACGTAGCGGTCGCCTTCCTCTGCCACTTCCAGCACCTGGGCGTTCAGGCCGAACACCTGCGTTTGCTGCGCCACGTCGCCGCGCGACTCCACATCCCCGCGCACTTCTTCGAACATCTCGGGCGTGAGGTAGTCACGCAGGCGCTGCAGGTCGCGAGCGTCGTTGGCCGACTGCAGCGCCAGGAACTGCTGCGTGGCATTGCGCGCAAAACCCGCCGCGTCGAAATCCGCCGGGATGGCCGAAGGCTGCGCCGCCGCTGCGCTCACGCCGCCCAGGGCCGAGCCGATGCGCGTGCCGCCTGCGCCACCCGCAGGCTGGCCGCCAAAGCCGCCGCCGAAGCTGCCGCCCATACGCCCCGCTGCGCCTGCTCCGGCCGCAGCAGGCGTGGCATTGCGGGCCATGCGGTTGCGCATCACAAAGCCAATGACCGCCACCACCACCAGGCCCAGCAGCGCGAACATCATGAAATTCGCCATGGCCTCGCCAAAACCGAGGTGCGATGCGAGCGCCATCAAGCCAATGCCGGCCGCCAGGCCGGCGATCGGGCCCATCCAGCTGCGCTTGGTTGCTGCTGCTGCGGCGGCGGGGGCGGCCGCGGCCGCTGCCGTGCCGGCTGCGGGTGCGGCCTGTGCCGGAGAACCCGGCGTGTTGGCCGGCTGCGTCGTCTGCTGGCGCTGCATGCCGCTGGACTTGGCGCCGCCCAGCCGCTTGGCTTCTACGTCAAAGGCCATCGTCGTGCCCAGTGCGAGCACCAGCGCGGCCAGACCAATTACCTTTTTCATGAGGGTCTCCTTGGTGTGAAAAACGGATTGAAGGTGCCAACCATACGCGTGCGCGTCTGGAGGAAAAAGCAGCATATAGCTGCATTTAATTCAGGAAAAAACTTCAAACCCGGCGCGAGGGGCGCGCCAGCCGACCAGGCGCCCGGTCTGGCGACCCCCGCAGACCAGGGCTGGCCGCCAGCGCCGCGCTGACCAGCATCATCGCGTGGGGCACAGTCTGCTTCAGTACGGCAGGCTTGAGCGCCAGCTTGTCCATGACATTGGATTGCAGGATCGTTGCGAGGCCGTGCATCGAGGCCCAGACGTACATCGCGTCCAGGTCATGCTCGGCCTTTGGCGCACCGGCATGGCCGCGCATGCGCGCAATCGCCTCGCGCAGCACGTCGAACGAGTGCCGCGCATCCCGCAGCAAGTCCGGATGCTGCGCCGTGTCGGGCCACGGCGTGCCGAACATCAGGCGGTACTCCAGCGGGTTGGCCATGGCGTAAGCCATGTAGGAACCGCCCAGCGAGTCCATGTCGGCCTTGGGGTCAGCGCCATGCAGACCTGCGCTCAGATGCGCGGCAAAACGCTGGAAGCAACGCCGTATTACCTCGGCCAGCAGATGGTCGCGGCTCGGGTAGTGCTTGTACGGTGCCTGGTGCGACACGCCGAGCTGGCGGGCCACGTCACGCAGGCTCAGATTCTCGATGCCGCGCTGTGCAATGACAGCATGCGCGGCGGCGACACAGGCTTCGCGCAGATCCGTGGCGGCTTCGGTCATGGCGTCAGGTCATTCCTTTCATGATGCGGCCCATCATCCTTACCTTCGCGCCGCGCGGCCATCCGAGGAATGCACCGTGCAGCAGCTTGCTGAGGCCGCCCGGCAGAAGGGTAGCAGACCTGCCCAGTGCTTCCAGCGATTCAGCCGCGACGCGCGCAGGCGCCATGGTTTTGCCAAGGCGCATCCGCGCACGGCCTGCAAACCGCGTGGCAGTCGGCCCAGGCAATGACACCAGAACATCGACGCCCGTTCCCCTCAGCTCCACCGCCAGCGCCTCGCCCAGAGACAGCACATAGGCTTTGGTTGCGGCGTACTGGGCGGCGTAGGGCGTACCCTGGTAGGCGAGGATGGATGCCACCAGCAGCACGCCACCGCGGCGGCGCTGCACCATCAGGGGCGCATAGCGCAGCACGAGACCGCTCACGCACGCGCAGTTGAGCTCGACCATGTCGTGCATCTCGTGCGCGTCTGCGTCCAGGAAAGCGCCGCCGCTGCCGAAACCCGCGGCAGGCACCAGCAGGCCGACCTCCAGGCCGTCACAGGCCGCGTTCAACGCGGCCTGCCCCTGTGCGGTGGCCAGATCGGCCACCACCGCGCGAACCTCGCGTCCAAGCGCGCGTATCTGGTCGGCAACCTCCTGCAGACGCCCTGCGTCGCGTGCGGTCACGATGATGTCCAGTCCGCGCGCGGCCGTCTGTATGGCCAGTTCCCGGCCAATGCCGGAGCTGGCACCCGTCACGATGGCCCAGGGCCCGTAGCGCGTCGAAAAGTCAGTGTCGGTCATTGGGTTGGCCTCAGTTTGCGAGCTTGAGGCTGAGGACGACCGGCGTTTCATCCTCCACCCGGCCGTTTGCGTTCAGGTCGTGGCTGACAGCGACGGCATAGCGCCCGGGCGGCACATTGGCAAAGCGGCAGATCGTCGTGGCTTCGGCCGGCAGCCACAAAAGCGGGGGTGCAAGCAAGCGGGAACTCATGATGAAACTCCTTTGGCGGGTGGTGCGGGTTGTTCAGGCAGCAAAGTAGACGCCGTCAACCCATCAGCGAACCGGACTTTAGTCGACGAGGTTGACACTGTCAACGCATCAGCCCTAATATCCACCCATACAGGTTGACACCGTCAACACGTCAACAGGAACATGCAACTGTCCGGGCGGCCTTTCGCCCCTTCGTGAGGTGTCTCAAATGCCCAGATCAACTTTGGTGAAATTGCTGCGTACCGTCATGGCGCTGGGCGGGCTGGCAGCGGCCTTGACCGGCCTGCAAGGCTGCGCGATCTCGACACCGATTCCGCGGCTGGCCAGTGACGGCCCTGGTGATCAGCAGGTCCTGCTGGTGCTGACCACGGGCGTTTTGCACCAGGACCGGCGCGCGGAATTTGACCGGCAAACCAGGCTGGTCGCCAACAGTTTGCGCACGCAACAGGGTTTGATGGGCCATGCCATCCGGCGCGAGGTGTTTGGGCCACGCGTGTGGACGCTGACCGTCTGGCAGGACGACCAGGCGCTCAACGAATTCACACGCGGGCAGGCGCACCGGCAGGCCGTGGCGGCTTCCATGCCTGCGCTGCTTGACATGCGGTCACGGCGCATCCAGATGGCTGTGGTCAGCGTACCGCAAAGCTGGGACGCAGCGCTTGCACTTATGGCGGACGAATCCCTGAGCAAGGCCTATTGGCAGTAACCAGGCGAGAGGGTGCAGGCCACGAGATTTCAATTCAACCCGATGCTGCGGGCGCGGGCAGCGGCGCGGGCATGCAATTGCAACCAGCTGACGGCAAGCTGCGCGGAATCAAAAACGCGCATGTTCATGCCGGCGCGGCGCGCCGCACGCTCGCTGATCCGTGTCACCCGGTGCGGCAGGACCAGCAGCGCCAGTTGCGACAGGTGGGCAAAGCTGCATGCAATCTCATGACCCACCAGCAAAAGATCCGCGCGTGTGTAAACGGACTCCAGCTTGCGCAAATCGATCAACATGGACTCATGGGCCTGCGCACCGTTTTCCATGCCGAACACATGCAGGGCTGAAACCAGTTGCTCAATCGCAGGGCTGCCGCCAATGGCGACTGTGATGCGGTCAACAGAGCGGCTCGTAGAAATTTCAAAACCGGACGCGGCCTTGCGGGGGCCCCACCGGCGGGGCAGCACAGCCGTTATTGCGCCACCTGCCTGCATCATTGCGCCGTGATTCATGCTTCGCCCTGCTTTGCTGATTCAAGCAGCTCATTGTGGGCACGCAACATGACGGATTGTTGAAAAGCCCTGGTCTCAGGACGCTTGCACCGGCATCTGTTCCACCTGCCAGGACAAGTCAAACAATTTGGCTTTGCCCATGTAGTAGCGGTCCAGGCGCCATTCATTCAGTATGTCGATGGCGAGTTCGAAATGCTCCCCGTTCAACGCGTACAGGTCAGCCAGCTTGAAGGGCTCTTCACTGGCGAGGGCCAGGACCAACCGGGCGAGGGTCTTGGCTGCCGGATTGGCAGGGTTGGCTTCAATGAACTTGCGGGCAGTCTTGATGGCTCTCATGGAAAGGTCCTTGGGTTGCTTCGCCGCACATGCGACACCCTTTGAATCTCCCATAGTTGCGCACGAAAGAAAAGTCCAAACACAGTATGTCCGCTGTTTGGGATCAACAAATTCGTTATTTGTGGAAATCAAATCACCCTCACGGCGCAACGCCGCTGCGTTCAGTCACGAAAGATTCATTTTTCTGACACAAACGCAATGTGATTGCGCTACGGCTGAACGCGCAACGAATCAAACAGCGCGTTGAAAATCGCGTCACGCTCCACGCCATACCCCTCGCGCATCAGGTGCCGCCCCGGCAGCGCCTGCCAGCGCTTGTCGTCTGTCAGCACTGGCGTGCGCACCAGCTCGCTGGGCACCCAGGCGGGGTTGAGCACCCAGGCGATGCAGATCAGGTCCCAGATCACCCAGCTGTGCGGCTCGCCCGCCTGCGTGGGCTGGGTGCCCAGAATGGCCCACAACGGGTTGTGAGTGAAAAGGTGGTGCAGGTAGCTGCCCATGGGGCCGCTGCCCTGCACGTAACGCTCCACCTCGGCCAGCGACAGGCGCAGCTGCGCGCCCACGTGGTAGCCGGGCAGGTACACATGCGGCACGCCGCTGTCCAGCAGCCACTGGCTGGCCCACAGGTCCTGCTCCAGGTTGAAGCTGTGGTTGATATGCGGTGCGTGGCTGGGGTAGCCGCTGGTCCACACCACCACGATGCGTTCAGCGATGTCCGGCGCCAGCAGCAGCGCACTGGCGATGTTGGTCACGCAGCCCAGGGCCAGCACGTACAGCGGCGCCCCGTCGGGCGTGTGTTCGCGCGCGGTCGCAATCAAATGGTCAACCGCTTCGCTGTGCACCGGCGTGTGCGGCTGCGCCATGTAAGCCGCTGCGCCCCGGAACACGCGGCCCGCGTGCGGCAGGCCCAGCAGGTCGTACACCTTGATGATTTCCTGCCAGCTGCGTTCCATGCCAACGGCCGGCGGGTTGAACGGCGGTGCGTCATGCGCGCCCGCCGGGTAGCCGGCGCGCCGGTGCGCGAAAGAGAACGGCTCGGCATACACGGCCACCACGTCCAGCTGCTGCGGGCAGCGCAGCGCCCAGGCCAGCGCAAACTGGTCGTCGATTTCGTTGGCGGTGTCGGTGTCTATCACCACGCGCACGCGGCCAGTGGGCGGGGCCAGACGCTGGCCATACCAGTCGTCGGGGCGTTGAAGTTTCAGGGTGTCAGTCAATGCGTTTCTCCTTGGCGCGCAGGCGCTGCCACCGCGCCCAATCTACCGGCTCATCCACATCCCACAACGTCGGCAGCTCCTGCCAGCTGGCGCCCGCGGCCAGCAGACGTTCGCGGGTTTGCATGAGCACCTGCGGCGTGCTCCAGGTGATGTCTTCAAACACGGTGGGCAACGGGCGGCGCAGGCCGATCAGCACATAGCCGCCATCTTCGGCCGGGATCAGCACGGCGTCGTTGGTTTGCAGCATGTCGGCGGCCTGCTGCAGGTGGGCCTGCGTCAGCACCGGGCAGTCAGTACCCACGATCAGCAGCGGCATGGTGGACGTACTGCAGAAGTGCTGGCGCATGACGGTGCCCATGCGCAGCCCCAGGTCGCCACCAGGCTGCGCCATGCAGGCAACCCCGTAGCGCGCGCGCAGCGCGGCAAAGAAGCGGTGGCCTGCATCGGGCGCACACCACAGGGCCACGGCACCTGTGGATGCGCCGCGCGCAGTGACCAGCGTTTGCAGCGCAAAGCCGCGCTGGGCGCGGGCCGCACCGGATGGGCCCAAAGCGGGGATGAGGCGGGTTTTGGCCAGGCCTGGCACCGGCGCCTTGGCCAGAATGGCCACCGCTGCAGGGGCTCGTGTGGTGTAGCCATAGCGTGCGGCCAATGCCTGCGCGCTGGCGCCCCCAAAGTACGCCGCACGCAGCCGCCACATCAAAGCGATGGTGCGCCACAGGCCGTGCTGGTCCCAGCGCCGCCCCGAGGTGGTCACGCGCGCCGCCAGGCAGGCCGGTGCACTGATGCGGCGAAGGCGACGGCTCAGATCAATGTCCTCCATCAACGGCTGCGGCGCAAAGCCGCCCACGGCGTTGAACACCGCGCGCCGCACAAACACCGCCTGGTCACCGGTGGCGATGCCGCTCAGGCGCGAACGCACATTCATGAACGCGGCCACCATGGGCAGCAGCGGGTGCGCGCCTGCAATGTGCACATCAAACCGGCCCCAGGCATGGCCTGCCGCCAGCGCCTGGGCGATCAGCGCGTCGGCGTCGGGGGGCAGTTGTGTATCGGCATGCAGGAACAGCAGCGTGTCGGCCCGCGTAGCGCAGGCCCCGGCGTTCATCTGCGCGGCCCGCCCGCGCGGTGCAACCAGCACCAGGTCGGCCCATGGTGCGGCCACCGCCACGCTCGCGTCAGTGCTGCCGCCGTCCACCACCAGCAGTTGAACGCCCCGCGCGCGCAGGGCTTGCAGGGCCTGCAGCCGTGCGGCCAGCGTGTCGCCTTCGTTCAGCACGGGCACGATGATGGCCAGCGTCATGAAGCGACCGCCTTGCCCAGCGCGTCCTCCAGCGCGTCAAACTCTTCCAGCATGCGCTCCACCACATCAGCGCCCAGGTAGTGGTCCACGCGGCCGCGCACATGGTCCACCAGCGCGGCGTCGCTCTGGCCTGCCGACCAGTCTTCACCGCCCGCATCCGCAGGCGCACCCGCGGCGGACAGCACGCGCCATTTGGCACACCAGGTGATGGACCACAGCCACATGGCGCGGCGCAGCGGCACATGCCAGGCTTGCGCGGGCGCTGCCACGCGCGGGCCCACGGCGTCAGCCCAGGTGGCGTAGGCGCCCTGCACTTGCGCGGGCGTCAGTACGGCGTTGGATTCAACGTCCCAGGTCGTGGACGTGTACAGCGTGGCATGCGCGATGTCCAGCGCGGGGTAGCTGTAGCGGCATTTCTCCAGGTCCACCAGCACGGCGTGCCCGTTGCCTTGCACGATGAAGTTGCCCGGGTGGCCGTCAAATGCGATCAGGTGGCGCGGCGCCCGCGCGTCGGCCGCGCACAGCGCGTTCAGCCGTTGCAGCTCTCGCGTCACGGCGCGGGCCACTGCGGGGGCAACGGCCGCTGCAGCCAGGTACTGCGCTTGCTGAGCCAGCTCTTCATACAGCGCGGCCAGTGCGTCGGCGTCGTCCATCAGCGGTCGGCGTGCCTGCGGCGTGGGCAGGGGCAGCGCGTGCAGCGCGCCCAGGGCCCGCACGATGGCGGGCAAATCAGCCGGTAGCGTGGCCGTTCGGCCCACCACCTCCTGCACCAGCAGCGCGCCGCGCGGCAGGTGGGCCGACGGCGCCAGCACGCCATGCAGGCGCGGCGCGTGGCCACCGGCCGCGGCGCGCTCAAAGCACGCTGCCTGGTAGGCCAGGTTGTCTGCAGGGGCCAGGCGCATCTGGCTTTGTTTGGGGATACGCGCCAGCAGGCCGCTGCCGGTGATGCGCACATGGTCGTGGGCCAGGCCGCGGTCGGGCAGGCGCACCAATGCCGCGCCGGCCCACGGGCTGTGCGCTTGCCCCAAGGCGGCGGCCAGGCAGGCTGTCACGGTGGCGCTGTCGTCTCGCATGGGCGTTCGTGTTTCGTGGGGCCAGCCCACGATGGGCGGAGTCTGAAAGACTGAATGCTAACGGGCCCTCACCGGTGGGGGGTCAGCACAGCACTGCGGCTTCAATCTGGCGGCGGGCGCGGTGCAGGCGTACAAACATCGCGTCGGGCGTGATGCCCAGCTGGCGGCATACCGTTTCGGTCGGCTCGTCGTCAATGGCGCGGCGCCACATCACGTCGCGCAGGGCGGCGGGCAGGCGTTCGATGCAGGCCAGGGTGCGCGCCAGCAGCTCGCGCTGTTCGGCGCTTTCTTCGGGGCGGGGGGCGTCGCAGGCGGTGTCATGCCTGTCGGCGGCTTCATCATCGTCGTCATGCCCGGCGTCCAGCGCGCAGTAGCGCATGCCCTTGCGCTGCAGGTCGGTCACCTTGTGCAACAAGATGCCGGTCAGCCAGGTGCGCAGGGCGCTGCGCCCACCAAACCGGGCGCGCCCGGCCAGTACGGCCTCAAACACATCCTGCACAGCGTCCTCGGCTGCCACAGGATCGCGCAGCTTGTTGCGGGCCACGCGCATCAGGTAGGCGCGGTGCTGGTGCAGCTGGGCGCCGTCCACCACGCAGTCAAGGGGGTTCAGGGCGTCTGTCTGGGCGGGGGTAGGGGCTTGCATGTGCATCCTTCGGTGGCGATGGATGGACTGTGGGCGCCCAGGCTCACGCGGCCCTCACGAAAGATCACAATCAGATAACAATTGGGTAAGAACGGCCGTTGGTGCCCGACTCCCCTGCATGGAGACCATGAAACGCATCCTCATCGCTGAAGACCAGACCGACATCCGGGACCTGCTGGCGCTCAACCTGCAGGGCGCGGGCTACCAGGTGGCGCAGGCCAGCGACGGGCGCGAGGCCCTGGCTGCGCACGACCGTCAGCCGGCCGACCTGCTGGTGCTGGATTTGATGATGCCCCACATGGACGGCCTGGACGTGTGCAAGGCGCTGCGCGCGCGCGGCTGCGCCACGCCCATCCTCATGCTCACCGCCAAATCCACGGAGCTGGACCGCGTGCTGGGTCTGGAGCTGGGCGCCGACGACTACCTGACCAAGCCGTTCTCGCTGGCCGAGCTGCTGGCGCGCGTGAAGGCGCTGCTGCGCCGCGCCGAGCTGGTGCGTGCCGCCAGCGCCCCCGGCGCCGCCCCGGCGGATGCGCCCATCACCAACGGCGAGCTGGAGATCCAGCCGGCCAAGCGCCAGGTGCGCCTTCGCGGCAGTGTCATGGAATTCACCGCGCTGGAATTTGACCTGTTGCTGCACTTTGCGCGCCACCCGGGGCGGGTGTTTTCGCGCGGGCAGCTGCTCAACGCCGTGTGGGGCTACACCCACGACGGCTACGAACACACCGTCACCACCCACATCAACCGCCTGCGCGCCAAGCTGGAGGCCGACCCCCTGAAGCCCGAGATCATCCTGACGGTGCGCGGGGCGGGGTACCGCATGCGGGAATCATGAGCGTTCGGCTCAAGATCGCGCTGACGATTCTGCTGGCGGGCCTGCTCACGGCCATTGGCGTGCTGGTGACCGTGGTGCTGGCGTTTCAGCGGTTTGAATACGAATCGGCCTACCAGCGGGCCAATGCCTTTTTGCTGCGCGTGGCGCAGCAGCACCCGGAGCTGCTCGAATCGCACCGCCGCGCCCCTGACCAGGTGGGCACGTTCCTGCACAACCTGGTGCTGTACGAGCCCGGCGTGCGGCTGTACCTGCTGGATGCCCAGGGCGCGGTGCTGGCCGCGTCCGGCGATGTGAGCCTGGCGCCCGGCTACCGCGTGCCCATGGCGCCGGTGCGCCAGGCGGCAGCCGCCAGCCCCGTCACCTACGTCATGGGCACCGACCCGGCCGACCCGGCCAAGCCCGCCGTGGTGGCGGCGCGCCCGCTGCGCCAGCAGTCGATCCGCCCCGACGCCGCCGTGGACGGATTTTTGTACTTTGTGTGCCAGCCCATGCCGTTCAGCGCGGACCGGGTGGCCACGCTGCGCGGCACGCTGGCGCAGCCGGGCCTCATGATGATTTTGCTGGTGGTGGTGGGCATGGCGGTGCTGGCGGCCTGGGTCACGGCCACCGTCACGCGGCCTCTGGCGCGCCTGACCGCCGCCGTCAGCGACGTGACGCGCGACGGGCTGGACGGCCCCGCACCCGCAGCACCCCTGCCCGCGCTGGTGCAGGTGCCCGGCACCGATGCACGCGATGAATTCGGCCAGCTGGCGCGCGGCATGCAGGCCATGCTGCAGACGCTGCGCAGCCAGTGGGTCACGCTGCGCCGGCTGGACCACTTCCGCCGTGAAGGGGTCAGCAACCTGTCGCACGACCTGCGCTCGCCGCTGACGGCCACCACGGCCTGCCTGGAAACGCTGGATAACCGCTGGGCCGCTGACGCCGCACAGACGCCCGGGCGCGCCGCAGACCACGCGATGGACCGCGAGCTGATCGGCGTGGCCCTGCGCAACACCCGCAATGCCGCCCGCCTGGTGCAGGCCATGGGCGACCTGGCGCAGCTGGACGAACCCGCGTTTGAGCTGCGTACCGAAGAGCTGGCACTGGACGATCTGCTCAACGACGTGGCCATGCGGTTTGCCGCACGCGCCAGCGCGCAGGGCGTGACGCTGACCGCGCAGGAAACAGCCCTGCATGCCCGGGTGGACGTGGAACTGATCGAGCGGGCGCTGGCCAACCTGGTGGAAAACTCGCTCAAATTCACGCCCGCCGGCGGGCGCATCACGCTGCAGGCCCGCGAAGCCGATGGCTGGCTGCACCTGGGCGTGAGCGACAGCGGCGCAGGCATTGCGCCAGCCGACCAGCCCCATCTGTTTGACCGCTTTTACCAGGCCCGCCACAGTGCCGCGCCCGCCACGGGTGAAGGCGGCAAGGGCCTGGGCCTGGCCATCGTCAAGCGCATTGCCGAGCTGCATGGCGGCACGGTCGGCATTGACAGTGCTGAAGGTGCGGGCACCAGCGTCATGTTGCGGTTGCCGGCTGCATCGTAAAAGCCGTCCGTCAGGGCCCCAACAGGCGCGGGTAAGAAAACGCACGGGCGCAGCGACTACAGGGTTGGTCCCAACCCAAAGCCGCCCATGAACACCCCCCTGCCCTCCACCGTCTGGCTGTGCCTGGCGTCAGACTCTGCCCGCCAGGCACTGCGCGCCGTCTGTATGGCCCTGCGCCACCCACCAGCCGAACTGGTGGCCGGGCCTGACGCGCTGGCCCGCCTGGACGCCGCGCTGGCCGCGCAGCCGCACAGCGTGGCCGTGATCGACCTGGCCGCTGTGACGGGTGCAGCGCCAACATTGCGGGCGCTGGCTGCGGCGGTGCCCGACGCGCAGCGGCGCGCGCGCATGGTGCTCACGCGCGAGCTGACCGGGCTGTGGCCTACCGAGCAGGCCTGGGCGCAGGCGCTGGGTTTTGCCGGGCTGTGGGCCGACCTGGACCCGGTGTCACTGGCACAGCCTGGCAATCCACTGGTGGAATGCCTGGCCCGTCTGGCAGTCGCACCGCCACTGCCGGCCGAGGCGCTGGCACAGTATTTCAGCGCCATGCAGGTCAAGCTGGACGACGCCACGCCGCGCCACCGCATCCGCCGCGTCACCGGGCTCACGGCCGAGGACCTGTGCCGCGCCATGGCCAGCCACGTCAAAGCCATCGACCGCACCTACCACTTCAAGAGCTACCCGTCGTGCCACACCGGCACCGAAGCGGTGGACTGGCTGAGCACCCGATTCAAGATCAAGCGCACGGCCGCTGTACGCCTGGGCCTGGACCTGCAGGCGCTGGGCCTGCTGCAGCACGTGGTGCACGAGCAGCCCTTTGCCGACCTGCCCAATTTTTACCGGCCCACGCTGGCCAGCGCTGTGGAGCGATGGAACCTGGGCGTGGTCCACGCGCTGGTGACCCAGCCGTCTTCGGGCATCGAGCTGAAAGACCGCAGCTACCTGGGCACCAATTACCCCCAATGCTTTGTAGGCGCCCAGGCGGTGCAGTGGCTGGCCACGCGGCTCAAGCTGCGGCCCCACGAGGCCGAGATCCTGCTGAACCGCCTGATGCGCTTTGGTTTGATAGAGCACGTGACGGGCGATCACCCGGTGCGCGACGGCAACTTCTTTTACCGCTTTGCCGGCGAAGGCCTCCCCGCAGCCCACCCGGCTGGCTATGCTCCAATGGCCGGCGCCCCTTTGCGCGGCAGGCTGCAGGAGAACACATGAATTTAAAGAAAATGATCCTCGTTGGCGTCGTGGCAGCAGCCGCCGCCGCGTTTTTTGCGCTGGACCTGGGCCGTTTTCTGAGCCTGGACTACCTCAAGCAGAGCCAGGCGCAATTTGCCACGCTGGTGCAAAGCCAGCCGCTGCTGGTGGCCGGCACATTTTTCGCCGTCTACGTAACCGCCACGGCGCTGTCACTGCCGGGCGCCACCATCCTCACGCTGGCCGGTGGCGCCATCTTTGGCCTGGGCTGGGGCCTGCTGATCGTTTCGTTTGCGTCCACCACGGGCGCCACGCTGGCATTCCTGGTGGCCCGGTTTGTGTTGCGCGACAGCATCGAGGCGCGCTTTGGCAACCGGCTGGCCGAGATCAACCGCGGCGTTGAAAAAGACGGTGCGTTCTACCTGTTCACGCTGCGGCTGATCCCGCTGGTGCCGTTTTTTGTGATCAACCTGGTCATGGGCCTGACCAAGATGAAGGCATGGACCTTTTACTGGGTCAGCCAGCTGGGCATGCTGGCGGGCACGGCGGTGTTTGTGAACGCGGGCACGCAGCTGGCGCAGATTGATTCGCTCAAGGGCATCCTGTCGCCGGGGCTGCTGGGGTCCTTTGTGCTGCTGGGCCTGTTTCCGCTGGTCGCGCGCAAGGTCATTGAGGCCGTGCAGAAGCGCAAGGTCTACGCGCGCTGGCACGCCGTGCGGCCCAAGACATTTGACCGCAACCTGGTGGTGATCGGCGCCGGTGCGGGCGGGCTGGTGTCGGCCTACATCGCTGCGGCGGTCAAAGCCAAAGTCACGTTGATTGAGTCGCACAAGATGGGCGGCGACTGCCTGAACTATGGTTGCGTGCCCAGCAAGGCACTGATCAAAAGCGCCAAGCTGGCGCACCAGATGCGCCACGCCCACCGCTACGGGCTGAACGACGCCACGCCCACCTTCAGCTTCCGTGCGGTGATGCAGCGCATCCACGGCGTGATCGCCGCCATCGAGCCGCACGACAGCGTGGAGCGCTACACGGGCCTGGGTGTAGAGGTGCTGCAGGGCTACGCCAAGATCATCAACCCCTGGACAGTGGAAATCGCGCTGAACGACGGCGGCAAACAGGTGCTGACCACCCGCAACATCGTGATCGCCGCCGGCGCCCGCCCCTTTGTGCCGCCGCTGCCGGGGCTTCAGGAAGCGGGCTACGTGACCAGCGACACGCTGTGGGACACCTTCGCCCGGCTGGACGACATCCCCCAGCGCCTGGTGGTGCTGGGCGGCGGGCCGATCGGCTGCGAGCTGGCCCAAAGCTTTGCGCGGCTGGGCTCGGCGGTCACGCAGGTCGAGATGGCGCCGCGCATCATGATCCGTGAAGACGAAGAGGTCTCGGTCCTGGCGCGCGACGCGCTCACCGCCGACGGCGTACAGGTGCTCACAGGCCACAAGGCGTTGCGCTGCGAACGTGAGGGCGACACCAAGGTGCTGGTGGTGGAGCACAACGGCGCCGAAAAGCGCATTGCCTTTGACGCGCTGCTCTGTGCCGTGGGCCGCACGGCGCGCCTTTCGGGCTATGGCCTGGAAGAGCTGGGCATCCCCACGCAAAAAACGGTGGAGACCAACGAGTACCTGCAAACCATCTACCCCAACATCTATGCGGCGGGCGACGTGGCGGGGCCGTTCCAGTTCACCCATGTGGCGGCGCACCAGGCCTGGTATGCGGCGGTGAATGCGCTGTTTGGCGACTTCAAGAAGTTCAAGGCCGACTACAGCGTGATCCCCTGGGCCACCTTCATCGACCCCGAGGTGGCGCGCGTGGGTCTGAACGAGCAGGACGCGAAGGAAAAGAACATTCCTTATGAGGTCACGAAATACGGCATTGACGACCTGGACCGTGCGATCGCCGACAGCGAGGCACATGGCTTTGTGAAAGTGCTGACCGTGCCGGGCAAGGACCGCATCCTGGGCGTGACCATCGTGGGCACGCATGCGGGCGACCTGCTGGCCGAATACGTGCTGGCCATGAAGCAGGGCCTGGGGCTGAACAGGATCCTGGGCACCATCCACACCTACCCCACGCTGTCAGAAGCCAACAAATACGCCGCCGGCGAATGGAAACGCGCGCACCAGCCACACAAGCTGCTGGAATGGGTGCGCAAGTACCACGACTGGAAGCGCGGATGAGCGCCCAAGGAGCCCCTGCCATGAAACGCCGCACAGCCCTTTCATTTGTCGCGATCAGCGTGCTGGGCGCTGCCGCGCCCGCCGCCTGGGCCCAGGCCCCCGCGCTGGACACCCGCTACGCGGCCTGGGACGCCCTGCTCAAAAAACACGTGAAATGGCTGCCCGACAACAAGCAGTCGCGCGTGGACTACAAGGGCTTTTCCGCCGACCGGGTCGCACTGAAGGCCGTGCTGGCCGAATGGTCGGCCGTGACGCCGGCGCAGTTTGCGGCGCTGGCGCGCGAGCAGCAGATGGCGTTTTTGATCAACGCGTACAACGGCTTCACCGTCGAGCTGATCCTGACGAAGTACCCCGGCCTCAAGTCGATCAAGGACCTGGGATCGCTGTTGCAGTCGCCGTGGAAAAACAAGTTCTTCACCCTGCTGGGCGAGCCGCGCCACCTGGACTGGATCGAGCACGAACAGCTGCGCCCCAGGTACAGCGAGCCGCGCGTGCACGCCGCCGTCAACTGCGCCAGCATCGGCTGCCCCGCCCTGCGGCCCGAGGCCTTTGTGGCGGCGCAGCTGGACGCCCAGCTGGACGACGGCATGCTGCGCTTCATGGGTGACCGCACGCGCAACCGCTACGCCGACGGCAAACTGCAGGTCAACATGATCTTCAAGTGGTTCCGCGAAGACTTTGAAAAAGGCCACAAGGGCTTCAACAAGCTGGAAGACGTGATGGCGCGCTACGCAGACCAGCTGGCCGACGCACCGGCTGACCGCGAAAAAATCAAGGCCCGCAATGTTCCCATCTCGCACCTGGACTACGACTGGTCTCTTAACGATCTGGGCCGCTAGCGCGTTCGCACAGGCGCAGGCGCCGGTGTTGGCCCCGTGGGCCGGCGGTGCAGCCGTGCCCGCGCCGCCGTGGCGCACTGTGGGCCTGCCCAACCAGAAGGCGCCGCTCACGGCCATGGACATCACCGCGCTGGACGGCGCTGCGGTGCTGCGCCTGCGCGCCGATGCGTCCTATGCCAGCCTGGTACACGACCTGAACGGCTGGGCGCCCGGCCCCCAGGCCACCCTGCGCTGGCGCTGGCGGCTGGACCAGCCCGTGGCCGGCGCAGACCTGCGTCGCAAAGACGCCGACGACGCTGCGCTGAAAGTCTGCCTGATGTTTGACATGCCGCTTGCACGCGTGCCCTTCGTGGAACGCAGCCTGCTGCGCCTGGCGCGCGCCGTGTCGGGCGAGCCGCTGCCGGCGGCCACGGTGTGCTACGTGTGGGACGCCGCGCTGGCGCAGGGCACCGTACTGCCCAACGCCTATTCGGCCCGCGTGCGCTACCTCGTGCTGGACGGCAGCACCAGCCCCCCAGGCCAGTGGCGCGGCCACCAGCGCAACGTCCAGGCCGACTTTGCGCAGCTGTTCGGCGCAGAGAGCGCCACCGTGCCCGCGCTGCAGGCCGTGGCCGTGGGCGCCGACGCCGACAACACCGGCGCGCGCAGCCTGGCCTACATTGCAGACATCCAGCTCAGCCCTTGATGCGTATATCCCCGATGCACCCCACACGTCCCGCTACCCTTGTGCTGTTCAACTACGACTGGGACCAGCGCGAATTTGCCCGGCTGGCGCAGCGCTGGCCACACCTGAGCGCCGGCTTTGACCTGTTCAGCTTTCCCAGCAACGCGCGGCTGGCCTGGTTTGACATGGACCGCTTCGTGGCGCTGTGGGCGCGCCGCGCCAAGCGCATGGGCCTGAACGCGGTGGTATCCAACCACGAGCAGTTTGGCGCGCTGGCCGCCGCGTTGCTGGCCGAGCGCATGGGCTGGCCCGGCACGCCCGTGCGCGCCGTGCTGGCCTGCCAGCACAAGCTGTACGCACGCGAAGTGCTGCAACGCATCTGCCCCGAAGCCAATCCGCCATTTGCACGGCTGGATGCGAAATACGGCGGGCCGGTACCGCAGGATCTGGCCTACCCGCTATTTGTCAAACCGATCAAAGCTGCGTTCTCGGTGTTGGCGCGCACCGTCAAAAACCGCGACGAGCTTCATGCCCACACCCGCTTTGGCGCCTGGGAGCTGTGGGTCATACGCCACCTGGTGGAGCCGTTTGAACGCATCGCGGCCCAGCGCCTGCCCGAGGCCGGCACGGCCCACAGCCTGATGACCGAAGCCGTGGTGGACGCGCCGCAGTACTGCCTGGACGGGTATGTGCGCAATGGCCAGATGCACCTGCTGGGGTGCGTGGACATCCAGATGTACCCCGGTACCGAATCATTCATGCGGTTTGACTACCCCACGCGCCTGCCTGCTGATGTGGTGGCGCGCGCGGCCGACGTGGCGCGCCGCTTCCTGGCCGAGGTGGGCTTTACCCACGGCATGTTCAACATGGAGTTTTTCCATGACCCGGCCACGGACCGCCTCACGGTGATTGAATTCAACCCTCGCCTGGCGTCACAGTTCTCGGACCTGTACCAGCGCGTGGACGGCATCAACCTGCACGACATGGCGTTTGCGCTGGCCCATGGGCAAGACCCCGCAGCCGTGCCACGCCGCGCGCCCACGGCGGGGGCTGCGGCCAGCTTTGTGTACCGGCTGTTTGATCCGGGTCGCACGCCACCCGTGCCCACGCCGGTGCAACGCCAGGTGTTTCACGAGGCCTACCCCGACGCACTGTTGCTGGAGTTCCCCAAATCGGCCGGCTCGGTGGCGCGCGACTTCAAATGGCTGGGCAGCCACCGCTACGGCATCGTGCACCTGGGCGGCGCCGACGTCGCCGACCTGCGCCGGCGCTGCGAGGTGGCCAGTTCGCTGCTCGGCTGGACGCCGCCGTATGCCGACCTGCACGCGCATGCGCCCGGGCGGGAACTGCCGCCGCCCGGCATGGATCACACTGCACGCCTCACCGAACGACAAACCCAGGAGACCCTTTCATGACCACCTTGTCCGTGCTGCGCACCGGCGCCACCACCGTGCTGACTGCCGCCGCCATCGTCACACTTGCGGGCTGTGGCGCCATCACCGCGCAAAACCCCTCGGGCACCCTCAAGCCCGTGAACGCCGTGGCCGACAACCCCGAAGGCCGCCTGATGCTCAAGGGCGCCGACGTGGTGGCCTACTTCACGCAAAACAAATTTGCCCAGGGCAGCCCGCAATACCGCAGCAGCTACCAGGGCGTGGACTTCCGCTTTGCCAGCGCCGAGCACAAGGCGCTGTTTGACAAGGAGCCCGCCAAGTACCTGCCGCAGTACGGTGGCTACTGCGCCAACGGCATCGTCTACGGCATCCCCTGGGGCGGCGACGCCGACACCTGGAAGCTGGTGGACGGCAAGCTGTACATCTTTGGCGGGCGCGGCTCGATGGATGCCTTCCTGCTGGACGAAAAGGCCAACGTCGCGATGGCCGACAAGTACTGGAAGGATGAGGTGAGCGGCAGCAACAGCTTCATCCAGCGCAGCAAGCGCATGGTGCTGCGCGTGCCGCACTACAAGAGCGGCGAAGAGCTGGCGAAGATGGTTTCGGACGCGAAGGCGAAGAAGTAGTTTTCGTTTTTCTCCGGCTGAGGCGCCCGGCGGGACGGGGCGGCGCTTTCGCCACCAGAGCCCGGCCCCCTTCGGGGTGAGCCGCTGCAGTGCTCGGCCCGGCGACTGAAACCGCGCTCTCCGTCATAACCTGTGCGCCGGTCCTGCGCGCTTCGCGCCCGGGCTCTTGATCGGTGGCAAAAGCGCCGCCCCATCGCGTCGGGCTTCGGGTGATCGGGCTGTTCAAAAACCTTCGCAGGCGTACAGCATGCGTAGCACCATGCGCCTGCTGCGCGGGATGAAGCTGCTGCTGCCCCGC
>CALRYY010000018.1:0-57002 GCA_943372515.1 Ramlibacter sp. 2FC
TGATGATTTGAAGTTTGTGTTCATTACCTCCGCCATCGAGCTGGCAGCGGCCGATGCCACGGCGGCGCAGGTCAGCGCTGCAACCGCTGCCAAGTGCGAGCGCTGCTGGCACTACCGCGACGACGTGGGCCATGACCCGGCCCACCCCACGATCTGCGGCCGCTGTACCAGCAACCTGTACGGCGCCGGTGAAGCCCGGAAGTTCGCCTGATGGCCAAGACCACCTTCCTGCGTTCGTCCGGCGGCAGCCTGCTGCCCTGGCTGGCCCTGGCGCTCATGCTGCTGATAGCAGACCAGTTCACCAAGGTGCTGATCCTGGGCTACTACAAGCTGGGCGACAGCACGTATGTCACCAGCTTCTTCAACGTCGTGCGGGTGCACAACACCGGCGCGGCGTTCTCGTTCCTGGCGTCGGCGTCGGGCTGGCAGCGCTGGTTCTTCACCGGCATCGGCATTGCCGCGGCGCTGTTCATTGTGTGGATGCTGCGCTCGCACGCCGGCCAGCGCCTGTTCTCGTTCGCACTGGCCTGCATCCTGGGTGGCGCCGTTGGCAACGTGGTGGACCGCCTGCTGCATGGCTACGTGGTGGACTTCCTGGACTTCCATTGGGCCGGCTGGCACTTCCCGGCCTTCAACGTGGCCGACGCCGCCATTTCCATCGGCGCGGCCTGCCTGATACTGGACGAGCTGCTTCGCGTGCGCCGGTCGCGGTAAGTGCGGCGTAATTGCTGCGCTGCATCAGGCGTATAGTTGACGCTTCAAGTAATGAAGCACCTGTTGAACCTTTTGGCAGCCATCGCGCTGCTCGTCTGGGGCACCCACCTCGTCCGAACCGGCATCCTGCGGGTGTTCGGCGCCAATCTGCGCAATATCCTGGCGCACAGCATCAGCAACCGCTACACGGCCGCGATCTCGGGCATTGGCGTCACGGCCCTGGTGCAGTCCAGCACGGCCACCGCACTCATCGTTTCATCTTTTGTCGGTCAGGGCCTGGTCACCCTGCCACTGGCCCTGGCCGTGATGCTGGGCGCCGACGTGGGCACCAGCCTGATGGCCGTGGTGTTCTCGTTTGATTTGTCATGGCTGTCGCCGCTGTTCATTTTTACCGGCGTGGTGCTGTTCATCTCGCGCCAGAGTACCAACGTGGGCCGCTTCGGTCGCATCCTGATCGGCCTGGGCCTGATGCTGCTGGCGCTGCGCCTGGTCACAGCCTCCACCGAGGTGCTGACGCAGGCACCCGCCATCAAGGCGCTGCTGGCCACGCTGGCCAGCGACCTGCTTCTGGAAATCACCACGGGCGCGGTGCTGGCCGTGGTGTCGTATTCCAGCCTGGCCATCGTGCTGCTGACCGCCACGCTGGCGGCGTCGGGCGTGATCCCGCTGGATGTGGCGCTGGGCCTGGTGCTGGGCGCCAACCTGGGCAGCGGCCTGCTGGCCGTGCTGACCACGGCCAAGTCCGCCGTCGAAGTCCGCCAGGTCCCCATGGGCAATTTCGTGTTCAAGGCCCTGGGCGTGCTGATTGCCGCGCCTTTGCTGGGCCTGTGGGTGCGCCATGTGCGCCCTTATCTGGGCGACCCGGCCACCGTGGTGGTGCTGTTCCACCTGACGTTCAACCTCCTGGTGGGCGTGGTGTTCATCGGCGTCACGCAGGTGGTGGCCGGCTGGGTGCAGAAATGGCTGCCCAAGCCCGACAAGAGTCTGGCCTCCGGGCGGCCCCACCATCTCGACCCGTCTGCACTCGCCACCCCTTCGCTGGCCATTTCATGTGCGGCGCGTGAGGCTTTGCACCAGGCCGACATCGTTGAAACCATGATGCAGGGCATGCTCAAGGTCATCAAGGACAACGACCTGCGGCTTGCCGAAGAGTTGCGCAAGATGGACGACACGGTGGACGAGCTGTACTCGGCCATCAAGTACTACCTGACCAAGATCTCGCGCGAGGCACTGGGCGAAGAGGAAAGCCGGCGCTGGACGGACATCATCAGCTTCACCATCAACATGGAGCAGATCGGCGACATCATCGAACGCGTGCTGATCGACATCGAGGACAAGAAAATCAAGAAGGGCCGCAGTTTCTCGGAGGCCGGCATGGCCGAGATCTGCGAACTGCACGCGCGGCTGGTCGACAACCTGCGACTGGGCATGAGCGTGTTCCTCAACGGCACAGTGCGCGACGCGCAGAAGCTGCTGGAAGAAAAGGCGCGCTTTCGGGACCTGGAGCGTGAATACGCCACGACCCACCTGGGCCGCCTGTCAGACAACACGGTTCAAAGCATTGAGACCAGCTCGCTGCACATCGACCTGATCAGCGACCTGAAGCGCATCAATTCGCACATCTGCTCCATCGCCTATCCGATCCTGGACTCGGCAGGTGCACTGGCGCCCAACCGGCTGCGCCAGCCCGCCCTGGTAGACGACTAACCCGCCGGCTCCTGTTCAAGCGACAGGAAGTTCAGCCCGGAATGCTTTCGCGGCGGCCCCGCTCCTGGATGCAGTATTCCAGCAGCGCGTCAATTTCGGTCGATTTGTCAAACACGGCGTCGGCGCCCAGCTGGGCACAGCGCCAGCGCACGTCGTTGGTGGCGTGATTGCTCAGTACCACCATCTTCTGCTCAGGCTTGCGGTAGCGGCAGGCCTCCAGGATGTTCAGCCCACTGCCTTCGCGCAGGAACAGGTCCACGATGGCCAGGTCCCAGTAGTCGTCGTTTCGTGCCAGCCATTCACGGCCCTCGTGCTCAGTCTCGGCGATGCCAACAGGATCCACCAACGCAAGCTCCTGCAGTGTTTCGATCAGGTTCTGACGAATGGTGGCGCTGTCTTCGACGATATAGGCTCTGAACTTCATGTGATTCTCCTGCCCGGCGCGCCGCAAAGACATGCCGGGGTGATTGACGGTTGAAGTTACTGTAGGGTCTGTGCCGCACGGCGGGTGAAAGCAGTTGTGCCACCCGTCTGTAGGAACAGGGCTAAAGTCCCATGGCGCAAAGGACGAGGGCAGCCTCCAGCGTGAACTCGTTACGGTGCAGCCTTTGGAGCACTTCCCCGCCGGTCATCAGGCGGAATTCGTCCACTTCACCGTCCTGGTTGACCGGCTCCACCGCCTCGGGCACCGTGCACTGGAACCAGTCCACATGCTCCACCGTGTACCCCCCTGCCTCGCCGCCCCCGCCTGATGGCCGGCGCATGGCCACACGCCCGCCGTAGCGCAGGTGCTGCAGTTGCGCCAGCGCCAGGCCGGCTTCTTCATGGGTTTCGCGCGCCAGCGCGGCCTGCAGCGTGTCAGCCGCCGGCACCATGCCGCCCATCAGCGTGTCCCACATCCCGGGGTCGTTGGGCTTGTCCAGCGCGCGGCGCTGGACCCAGTGGCGCCCGTCGGGGCTGCGCCCGGCCAGGTGAACGGCATGCGTGGCAATGCCCAACGCTCGCACCGCGGCGCGCTCCACCGTGCCCCGCAAATGGCCGTGGTCGTCCGTTACAGCCAGTTGCTCATCGCGCCAGGCCCCGGCCAGCCCGCTGTCGCGCAGCGCCAACGCCACGCGATCCAGCGTCTGGGTCAACGGCCCCATTACCTGCCAGCCTGCCTCACCGCCGACATCCATGGGTTGCAGCACGGCACCCAGACCGGGCAGCAGGGCATTAACGACGCCGGCCTCCACCGAGCCTATCCGCGCGGTGCCGGCCCACAGGGGCTGGCGCGGCACCTCGGGCGCCTGGTTGGCCCGGGCCTGCAGGCCGGCGAGCCACTGCGCATCCGGTACCGGCGGCATCACAGCGTGAGGATCGTCGAGCCCGTGGTCTTGCGTGCCTCCAGGTCGCGGTGGGCCTGCTGCACGTCGGCCAGCGGGTAGCGCTGGTCGACGCGGATCTTGACCTGGCCGCTTTGCACCACGGCGAACAGGTCATTGGCCATCAGTTGGGTGGTTTCGTGCGATGCAATGTGGCTGAACAGCGTCTGGCGCGTGACGTAAATGGAGCCGAGCTTGGCCAGCATCGCCGGCTCGAAAGCCGGGGCCGGGCCCGACGATGCGCCAAAGCTGGCCATCAGGCCAAACGGGCGCAGGCAGGCCAGCGACTTGTCCCAGGTGTCCTTGCCCACCGAGTCATACACCACCTTCACACCCTTGCCGCCGGTGATGTCCTTGACCCGCGCGGCGAAATCTTCGGTCGCGTAGTTGATGACATGCGCCGCGCCGTGCTCCTTGGCCAGCGCGCATTTGGCGTCCGAGCCCGCTGTGCCGATCAGCTGCAGGCCCAGGGCACGTGCCCACTGGCAGGCGATCAGGCCCACGCCACCCGCGGCCGCGTGGAACAGCACAAAGTCGCCGGCCTGCAGGCCCTCGACCGGCAGCGTCTTGCGCAGCAGGTATTGCGCCGTCAGGCCCTTGAGCATCATGGCCGCCGCCGTCTCGAAGCTGATGGCGTCGGGCAGCTGGACCACGCATTTGGCCGGCATGACGCGGGCCTCGCAATAGGAGCCGGGGGGCTGGCTGGCATAGGCGGCGCGGTCGCCTGCCTTCAGGTGCGTCACGCCCGCGCCCACCGCCTCGATGATGCCTGCGCCTTCCATGCCAATGGTGGCGGGCATGGGCAGGGGGTACGCCCCCGTGCGGTGGTACACGTCGATGAAGTTCAGGCCGATGGCGTGGTGGCGGATGCGGATCTCGCCGGGACCGGGCTCACCCACGGTCACATCGACGACCTTGAGTTCTTCGGGGCCACCGTGCTGGGCGATCTGGACGGCTTTTGTCATGTCTGGTTCCTCGGGTTTGAATGGCATGGATGCTGCCATGAAACTGCAAGCCTTGCCGGGCAGCACTCTTGCAAAAACCCGTAGAGTCGGAGCCTGCATGAACCAACGCCTCACCCCCGCTACCGCCGCGCTGCTGGTGGTCCCGCCCCTGCTGTGGGCCGGCAACGCCGTCGTGGGCCGCATGGTCACCGACCTGGTGCCGCCCATGACACTGAACTTCCTGCGCTGGGCCGTGGCCTTTGTGCTGCTGCTGCCGTTGGCCGCCTGGGTATTGAAGCCGGCCAGCGGCCTGTGGAGCCACTGGCGTCGCTACGCCCTGCTGGGCCTGCTGGGTGTGGGCGCCTACAACGCGCTGCAGTACCTGGCGCTGAAGACCTCTACCCCCATCAACGTCACGCTGGTGGCCGCCAGCACGCCGGTCTTCATGCTGGGCATCGGGGCGCTGTTTTTCGGCCAGACCATCACTCTCCGCCAGATGCTGGGCGCGGCCATGTCCATGGCCGGTGTGCTGCTGGTGCTGTGCCGTGGCCAGTGGGATTTGCTGCTGCAGGTGCGGCTGGTCCCAGGCGACCTGTACGTGCTGCTGGCCACGGCCGCGTGGGCCTGGTACAGCTGGCTGCTCACACGGCCCGGTGACCCACCGGGCATACGGAGTCATTGGGCGGCGTTCCTGATGGCGCAGATGGCTTTCGGCCTGGTGTGGTCCGGCCTGTTCGCCGGCGCCGAATGGACGCTGACCGAGGCCCACATCACCTGGGGCTGGCCGTTGGCGGCGACGCTGCTTTATGTGGCGCTGGGCCCGGCCATCCTGGCGTACCGTTGCTGGGGCCTGGGCGTGCAGCGCGTGGGGCCCAGCATCGCGGGGTTCTTTTCCAACCTCACGCCCTTGTTTGCGGCGTTGATGTCCACCTTGCTGCTGGGTGAGTCGCCGCATCTGTACCACGGAATGGCGTTTGCGCTGATCGTGGGCGGGATTGTGGTGTCTTCGCGGCGTGGGTAGATTGCTGTCCTGCGTTTCTTCAGGAACAGGCGTGCGGGGTACTCTGCTCCGCGAATGTCCTCCGTCGGGCTGCGCCCGCCTCCCCCTTTATTTCGCTGCGCAGAGCACCCCACCCACCTGTTCCCGCTGACCTGTCGACGCGACACCGGTTGCACTCCAACGGTGTAGCGGGTTGGTGGTGATGGTGCCCGGCGCAGCGGCATAGAGGAGGAGGGGCGCAGCCCCGGGGGACAGCCGCGGAAGCGGGCACCGTCGCCGCCAACCTGCGGGCAGAGAGCCACCTTCCGACTGACCAGATCAGCCCTGCTGCACCCGTGCCAGATCCACCAGCAACGCCTGTGTCGACACATAGCGGTCTTCAGGCTTCTTGGCCGTCAGCTTGTTCACGATGGGCTGCAACACCGCGTGCTGCGCAGGCAGCGGCGGCGTGGGCGCATGCAGGTGGTGGGCCAGCAACTGCTCCAGCGTTTCAGCGCCGAAGGGGCGCTTGCCCGTGAGCATCTCGAACATCATGATGCCCAGGCTGTACAGGTCGCTTTGCGGGGTGATGGGGCGGCCCGTGGCCTGCTCGGGGCTCAGGTAATACGGCGTGCCCACCACGTCGCCATGGCGCGTCTGCGTCAGGGCCATGTTTTCGCTCTTGAGCATCGACTTGGCAATGCCGAAATCGGCCAGCGCCACCGTGCCGTCGGCATGCATCATGATGTTTTCAGGCTTGAGGTCGCGGTGGATGATGCCCCGCTCATGGATTTCGCCCAGCGCCTGCGCCACCTGGGCAATCACCTGCAGCACGCGCTGCTGCGGCAGCCCGGCCGAGAACGCCGAGCGCAGGTCCCCGCGCTCGAAGTACTCCATGGCAATGTAGGCGTGGTCGTCGGTGAACCCCTGGTCGTAGATCTTGATGACGTTGGGGTGGTCGATCTGCGACAGCAGCGCGTATTCCTGGATGAAGCGCGACAGGTGCGCGCCGGCCTCCTGGCCGCTGGCGTCCAGCACCTTCAGCACCACGGGCAGGCCGTCACTTTCGCGCACGGCCAGGTACACCTGGGTCATGCCACCCGCGCCGATCTTGCGGGTGATGCGGTAGCCCTTCAGGCGCAGCGGCTCCTCGCCGGGGCTGAAAGACAGATCCTTCATGGCCGACAGCTTGGACTTGAGCGCGCCCTTGACGGCCCGCGCGGTGATCTCGGAGTTGATCTGAACGGCTGCGCGAACTTCGCCGGCGCGTTCGGTCAGCGTGGCCATGCCGTGGACCTTGTCGTCCATGTTGGTCACAAGACCCGTGATCTCGGCCACGTCCACGTACAGGTTCTTGCCGCGCACGGCCAGTGAGGTCATGCCGCCGGTCTGCACGCCGTCACCGGCACGCTCCAGCACGTGGTTGCTGGCCACCACCGTCCAGCCCAGTTCCTTGCTGGACGATTCCAGCCGCGCGGCCACATTCACCGTGTCGCCAATGGGCGTGGTTTCCTTGTTCTGCAGGGTACCCAGACGGCACAGCGTGACCTCGCCCGCGTGCAGCCCCACGCCAATGGCAAACGGTGGCAGGCCGCGGTCGGCAAAGCGGTGCTGCAGCCAGCTGCGAAATTCATGCGTGGCCAGCGCCATCGCCAGCGCCGCCGACACCGCGCGGCGCGCCGCCGGAAGCGGCGAGCCGCTGTGTGTGTCCGAGAACACTGCCATCAATCCGTCGCCAATAAACTTGAGGTTGCGCCCGCCGTTCTTGAGCACCGGGTCGCAGGTGCGCTCAAAGTACACGGTCAGCAGCTCGGCCACTTCCTGCGAGTTGAGCCGCTCGGCCAGCGAGGTGAAGTTGCGGATGTCCGAGAACAGCACCGTGGCGTCAATCACCTGGTCGGTCACGGCGCCCGTGGGCATCTCAAGCCCGAATTTTTCGGTGGACACGCCGCCCAGGCTTTCGGCAAAGGCGCGGCGCAGGTGCTCTTCATGTGTGCTCACCGCCGTCTGCACGGTCTCGTCCACCCGCTGCTTTTTCTTCAGCAGGCCCTGCAACGCATCCAGCAGCTCCACCCGCGTGAACGGCTTGGCCAGGTAATCGTCGGCGCCCGCCGTCATGCCGCGGCGCATGCTGGCGCGGTCGTCCAGCGCGGTCAGCAGCATGACCGGTATGGCCGCCAGCGCGCGGTCGCCGCGGATGGCGTCCAGCAGTGCAAAGCCGTCCATCTCAGGCATGCTCACGTCCGAGATCACCACATCGGGCATGACCTGGCGCAGCCGCTCCAGCCCCAGGCGGCCGTTGATGGCCGAGACAATGTCAAAGCCTTCGAGCTTGAGCAACCGCGTGATGTTGTTGCGGATGGCGTCGTCGTCTTCAACGATCAGGATGGTGGGCATGGCGGGCGGGGGTTGTAGCTGCCAGTTTACCTATTGGGCGGCGCAATGGCGCGGGCCAGCCGTTCCTTGAGCTTGTCTTCATCGGCGTCGCCCAGGCGCAGCATATCGTCCAGCATGTGCTGCATGCGCCCGGCGGCGCCTACCAGTTCGCGCAGAATGCTGCGCTTTTCATCGGGATCAATCTTGTCGCCATAGTGCTCCAGCAATTCAGCAGACGACAGAATGGCCGCCAGCGGCGTGCGGAATTCGTGCGAAGCCAGGGCCACCAGGCGCGACTTCAGCTCGCCCAGTTCCCGCTCGCGTGCCAGCGTGGCCTTGAGCTGCTCATCCAGCAAACGCCGCCCGGTCGTGTCGCGCAGGTAAAACAGGTTGGCCGGCGCCCCCTCCCATTCGGCCACCACACCGGCAATTTCGGCCCACCACACAGTGCCGTGGGGCCGCACGAAGCGCGCCTCAAAGGCCGGCACATGTTCGCCACGTGAACGCCGGTCGCGCTGGCTGGTGACAAATTCGCGGTCATCGGGGTGCACGTATTCGATCATGGCGCGAGCAGCCACCTCTTGCGCCGTCACGCCCAGCAGGTCCAGGCAGCAGGCATTGGCAAACCGTATGCGCCCACCCTGGCCCACGCAGATGCCTTCGGCCGCGTGCTCGACCATGGTGCGGTAACGCGCCAGATCGGCTGCCACGGCGTCGGGCGTTGGCAGCGGCTGGTTCATGGCGGCACGATCCTGAGCGGGCTATTCGCTCAGCAGCCGGTACAGGGCCGCGTCATCCAGGCCATCCAGGCCGGCGGCCGCCGCTCGCGCAAAGGTGTCGCGTGCTGCCCCGCCCAGCGGGCCTTCAAAACCCGCCGCCAGCGCGGCCTGCATGGCCAGGCGGGTGTCTTTTTGCAGCAGCGTCACATGGGCGCGCGGCGCGTAGTCGCCGGCAATGGCACGGCGCATGCGGTCCGAACCAATCCAGCTCTGGCCGCTGGACTGCTCGATCACGTCCAGCGTGCGGTCCAGGTCGAGCCCCAGGCGGGCGGCCAGCGCCAGCGCCTCGGCCGCGCCCACCAGGTTGATGCCGGCCAGCAGGTTGTTGACAAGCTTGGTGCGCGCGCCATCGCCAGGGTGCTGGCTGATGCGAAACACCTTGGCTGACAGCGTGTTGATGAGCGCGCTGTGCTGGCTGAAGACCGCGTCGTCGCAAGCCACCATCAGGCTCATGGTGCCGTCACGTGCCCGGGCCGGCCCGCCCGACAGGGGCGCGTCGATGGTGTGCAGGCTGTGCGCGGCCAGCCGTTGCGCAAAGGCTTCCATGTCTTGCGGTGAAATGGTGGGGCACAGCATGACCGCATGGCCTGCGGGCACGGCCGCAGCCACGCCGCCGGCGCCAAACAGCACGTTTTCGGTCTGCGCGGCGTCCACCACGCAGATGATGGTCAGTGCCGAGGAGGCAGCGCATTCGCCTGGCGTGGCAAATGCCAGCGCCCCCTGATCCGAAAGGGCCTGCACTTTCAACGTGTCGATGTCATGGACCCGCACCGTCCAGCCCTGCGCCAGCAGGTTGGCGGCCATGCCGCCGCCCATGTTGCCCACACCGATGATGGACACAGCTGCGGTCATGATACGAGCGGCGCCGGGCCGCCCCAAGGCGCGAGGGCCCCCTCGGGGGGCAGCGAAGTACACGCAGTGACGAGCGTGGGGGTCATGACTGCATCAACCGTTTGGCTTTGGCGATGGACATCAGGATGCCCAGGCCCGCCCCCAGCGTGACCATGGCCGTGCCGCCATAGCTGATGAAAGGCAGTGGCACGCCCACCACCGGCAGGATGCCGCTGACCATGCCCATGTTGACGAAGGCATAGGTAAAGAAGATTAACGTCACAGCCCCCGCCAGCAGGCGCGAGAACAGCGTGGAAGCCTCCAGCGCAATGGCCAGCCCGCGCAGGATCAGGAAGATGAAGCCCGCGATCAGCAGCAGGTTGCCCAGCAGGCCGAACTCTTCAGAGAACGCGGCAAAGATGAAGTCGGTGGTGCGCTCGGGTATGAATTCCAGGTGGGTCTGCGTGCCCTGCATGAAGCCCTTGCCAAAGAGGCCGCCCGAGCCGATGGCGATCATGCCCTGGATGATGTGAAAACCCTTGCCCAATGGGTCTCGCGTGGGGTCCAGCAGGGTGCAGATGCGCTGCTGCTGGTAGTCGTGCAGGACAGGCCAGCGTACACCGTCCGCGCACAGCCGCGGCTCCAGCAGCACCAGCGCCACCATGCCCAGCAGCGCCAGCAACACCGGTGGGACGATGAGCTTCCAGCTCAGGCCCGCAAAAAAGATGACCGACAGGCCCGCAGCCAGCACCAGCAGCGACGTGCCCAGGTCGGGCTGTTTCATGATGAGCGCCACCGGCACCACCAGCAGCAGGCCGGCCACGATGAAATCCAGCGGGCGCAGCTGGCCCTCGCGTTTCTGGAACCACCACGCCAGCATGAGCGGCATGGCGATCTTGAGGATTTCACTGGGCTGGATGACGGTGACGCCCACGTGCAGCCAGCGCGTGGCGCCCTTGCGCGTGATGCCAAAAAGGGCCACGGCCACCAGCAGCGCCACACCCAGCATGTAAAGCGGCACCGCAAACGCCATCAGCCGCTGCGGCGGTACCTGCGCCACCAGGAACATGATGGTGGCGGCGATCAGCATGTTGCGGCTGTGGTCCATGAAACGCGTGCCATGGTCAAAGCCCGACGAATACATGGTCAGCAAACCGGCGCAAGCCAGCAAAAAAACGGCAAAGGCCAGCGGCCCGTCAAAGCCGCGCAGCAGCGGCGCGGACCGCTGCCAGAGGGAAGGTTTGTCAAATACGGCGGCCATGGCACCATTATCGGGTGCTGGGCACCTCAGTCGCCGCCGGGCCGCCCCAAGGCGACTGCGGCCCCCTCGGGGGCAGCGCAGCACACGAAGTGGCAAGCGTGGGGGCCAGTTCAGTCGATCAGGATTTCCACCACCGTGCGGCCTGGCTCACTGGACAAGGTGACCTCTGCGCCAATGGCGGCGGCGCGTTCGCGCATGCTGAGCAAGCCCTTGCGCAGAGGCAGCTGTGTATCAAAGCCCCGGCCGTTGTCGATGATGCGCAGCTGCACGCTTTCGCCCAGCACGCTGGCCTCGATGCGCAGCACGCTGGCCTGGGCATGCTGCAGCACGTTGGAAAGCGCCTCGAACACCATGAACTGCAGCTGGCGCATGGCGTGGGCGTCCAGCCGCTGCACGGGCGCAATCAGGTCCACATCCCACTGCAATTCAATGTCGGACGCCGCAAAGCGCGGCTCCAGGCGATAGCGCAGGTTGGCCAGCAGCGCGGTGATGTCGCCCGGCGGCAGGTTCATGGAGTCGATCTGCAGCTTGAGCTGGTCCAGCGAATCGCGCAGCGTCTGCAGCACCTGCGCATTGCTGGCCTTGCCCGACTGCAGCTGGCGGATGGCCGAGCTGATGTGCGCACCCACCCCGTCATGCATGTCGCGCAGGATGCGGGCTCGCTCGCTGGTGCGCTCCTGCTCGCGGGCCAGTTGCTCCACGCGCGCATAGCTTTGCTGCAGCGCGGCTTCTTTTTCGGACACCCGCGACGCCAGGTTCGCCATCAGGTCGTGTGCCTGGCCGCTGGCCGCGCGAAAGCGGGTGATCGCAATGTACCCCAGCACCAGGCCGAACAAGATCGACGAATAGCGGATCCAGGTGCTGTCGGCCAGGCTGCCGCTCAAGCGTATGGTGATCCAGTCGCGCACCCCCATGGCCACGTTCAGCATGCCGGCGGCGGCGACCAGCAGCCGCGCGGGCTCGGGCCGGCGGATCGCACCCACCAGGTACACCACCGCATAGATGATGAACAGCACATTGGCACTGCCCAGCCAGGCTGTGAGGTAGATCGGCTTGTTCAGCAGGAGTGACAGCGTGGATGCCAGGATGGATGAGCCAAACAGCGCCCACAAGGCTGTACTCACCCAGGGCATGGAGCGATGTCGGTGCCAGCCTGCCACGTGGTGACAAAACAGTGCAATGCCGCAAAACCAGCCGCCAAACGCCGCCGTCACCACCACCCCCCAGAGCGGCCAGGGCAGCGGCGGCTGCTCGATGGCGACATCACCCACGCGCAGTGCCCAGCAGATTTCAGCCAGCCCGGCGGCCAGGTAGATGCTGTCGCGCCGGCCGAAATACAAGGTGCCGGGATCGGTCTGCGTGGCCCACAGGGCCAGTGCCACCGCCCCCACCAGCAGGCTGAAGATCGTGACCACCACGGACGCCGACACCCGCCAGCGGTAGTTGTCGACGTACCGTTCGCGCACCTCGTCCTCGGGCCCCACGGCCAGCGCCGACAGTCCGCCGCGGCGCCCGCCGTCGGCACGCAGATGCACACGCAGCACGTTGTCGCGGCCCAGCAGGCGCGGCGGCACCGATACATACTGCGGCCCCTTGGCAAAGTCGTCCGTGTTGGGCCGTCGCACATCACCCAGGCGGGTCAGGATGGTGCCGTTAAGGGAAATTTCTGCCGTGCTGCCAATGCGCTGGAAGTAAATGCCATACGGTTGGGTGGGTTGCGAGGGCAGGGAAAACGGCACGTCGAATATGGCTTCGCCCGCGCTGTAGCGCTGCTCGCGATCCCAGTGGTAGGGCAGGGTCACGTCCGCAGTCTGGGCGGAGCGCCCCTCGGGCAGCAGCATGGCGCGGGCGTACGTCAGGTCCAGCACCTCGGCGCGTGCCGTGGTCAGCGCCAGCAGCAGCCAGCCTGTCGCCAGCACCGCGGCGCGCAGCAGGCGGCGCCAGGCCATGGGGTCAGGCTTGCCGGGCCAGCAAGCCCAGCTGCGTTGCCTCAAACACCGCCTCGCCACGCGATCGCACAGCGAGCTTGCGGTACAGGTTCTTGATATGGGTTTGCACTGTGTGCACGCTGACGGCCTGCAGACGCGCGATGTCGGAATACGAAAACCCGCGCGCAATCAGCTCCAGCACCTCGTGTTCGCGCGTGGACAGCAGCGGCTTGGCCTGCGCAACGGCCGCAGGCTCGGGCAATGGCGCTGGCGCCGGCACCGCCCGCCCGTCGCGCATGCTCATGTACTTGGACAGCACCCGCCGCGCGATCATGGGAGAGATCGGCGACGCGCCCGACTTCATCTCCAGGATGGTGCTGGCGATGTCGTCGGGTGTGGAATCCTTGTGGATGTAGCCCAGGGCACCGGCCTCGATGCTGGCCAGCACGTTGTCTTCGTCGCCGAACATGGAAATCACCAGCGACTCGCAGGCCGGGTGCAGGCCCACGGCATGGCGGATCACGTCCAGCCCGCTGCCGTCGGGCAAACCCAGGTCCACCAGCAACACGTCCACCGCATGGGCCGGGTCGTCCAGCCAGGCCCGCGCCTCGGCCAGCGAGCCCACACAGCCGGCCAGCGTGAGTTCGCCGCTGCGCGCCACGCTCGCGGCAAAGAAGTCCCGCATGTGCGGGTCATCTTCAACGATCAGTATCAACCACATGGGGACCACTCTAGCGCATGCACCCGGTTGGCCTCAGCGGCAATAGGCGGAGCAATACTGCCCGGCGGTTTTGGGGTTGCCGTAAGCGGCCAGCACACCCGTGAGATAAGTGCACATGCGCGCTGCATTGGCAGTGTCGCCATTGCACATATGACTGTAGGCCGCCGCGCAGATGGTCCAGGTTTGCGGATCGTCCTGCGGACCGTTGTAACCCGCCATGCCGCAGGTGCCGCCAGACCCGGTGCCAGACCCCGTGCCCGAACCACTGCCCGAGGTGCTGCTGCGCGATGGATCCGTGGGGTAGGGGTCGGACGCATCCGGGTCACCGTCGCCGTCGGAATCCACCTGGTAGTCGGCTGCCGCAAAGAAGATGGCCCCGGGGTCCGATCGCGGTATGCGGTAGCGCACATAGTAGGTGTCAGAGGTGGGCACGCTGACATTCTGCGTGACTTCGGTTCGGTAGCCCAGTGTCGCGCGATGCAGCACCTGGCCGCTGCCAGACGACAGCGTGACCTCGCCAGACTGGTTGCTGCTGTTCTTGTACCTGAAGCGGAAGGTTTCGCCCGCGTGCAGGTTGACGGGGAACGAAGGCGAGGTCAGTTGCCCGCTCTGGAAGGTAAACAGCACTGAGCCTGTAAGCCACACGGGATCGCCCGGCGTGCCGCCCAGGTTCGCCGTGTAGGGGTTGGTGCTGGCGTTGCCATGGCTGCGTACGGTCAGCGCTGTGCCGTGGCCGGGCAGGATGTAATACACCCCGGTGGACGGCGGGGACCAGTTGAAGTGCTGCCCCCCGGAGATTTCGCGGCCTTCGTTCAGCACGGTGCCGCCACTGTTGTACAACTTCCAGCCAAAGCCAGCAGTCGAGCGGGGCTCCTCAAAGGCGCCACTGTCAAATGAATAAAGAACGCCCGCACTCAACTGGACAGCGAAAAACTCGCTCCCCGTGCCCGCCAGCGGCACAGGCGTGCCCACGGTGATGTTTCTGGCCGAATAGATCGGAGCGGGTGCCGTCGTCATGCCCGAGCCTGTGCCAGTGCCCGCACCTGTGCCAGCGGTGGTGCCCCCGGTGGCACCCGTGGCGCCGGCCACCATGCTCACCACATACGTACCGACGTAGCTGTCATAGCCACGTGCCGACACGTAGTAGGTGCCCGCGCTGGTGGCGCGCCAGACCAGTTGCGAGTCGCGGATGGTGGGGTAGGACAGATCGTCGTTGCTGGCCAGCTGCGTGCCGGCGGCGCTGTACAGCCGCAACACCGGGTCATACAGCGTGCCCTTGGACGTGCTCGCACCCTGCAGGGCAAAGGTATAGGTGGTGTTTGCGGCCAGGGTGACCAGGTACCAGTCGTCGTCGCCTGCTGTGGCGATGCTGGCGCTGACCGGGGTGCCGGCCTGCAACCGCACCGTACTGGCCGTGCTGCCGGGCGCGTCGCCACCACCGGCTGCGCCAGCGGCACAGCCCGTCGCCGTGGGCGTGACCTGGCAGGTGAATCCGGAGGCCAGCCCCAGGTCCTGGGTACCCCCGCCGGCCGCCGGGCCGCGCAGGTACACCCGCCCGCCGGCAAACATCACGTAGTTGCCGGTGGCCGGGAAATAGCGGTAGGTGTAAGTGCCGTCGCTTGCGTCCTGGCTGGTGCCGCTGAACATCTGCGGGTACTGGGCCTGGGCCCAGCCGAGCAGCGCACTCTGGTCGCTGCTCAGCGTCACGGGCGCGCTGGTGCTGCCGCCCGTGGCGCCTGCCTGGCTGCCCAGCGAGCCAAGCGTGCCTACATACAGCAGTGCGCCATCAAATACGGGGCCATACACGTACACCATGTCGCCATTGCGCAGGCCGATGTAATTGCCCGAGGCCGGGTAGTAGCGGAAAGTGAAGTCCTGGTAAGTGCCGCTTTGCGCCGAGCCGTAAAAGTACTGGGGGTAGGCCTGTTCAGCCCAAGGGATCAGCGTGGCCCAGGTAAACGCCGTCCCCGCCTGGGGCAGGTTGGCCGATTGCGGTTGCGCAGGCCGCGCCATCTTTTGCATGGCCGACGCCAGCGGTGCAAACGTCTTGACGCATTCGCTGCCCAGCATCTGGTAGCCCACGACGCCCGCCTGGCTGCCGTGTGCTGCGGCCACGCAGGTCTCAAAAGTTGCAGTGCCCATGGGCCGCTCCAGGGCCGAGCCGTCTACCGGCGCCGAGCCCCCACCACATGACGCCACGAGGACCAACAACAACGCGCTCGCAACGCTCGCCAGAATTCTCATGGTGCGGACCGATTCAACAAGAAGCTGCAAAGACTACGAAATGGATGCCTTGCGGGCAATCCCATGAACATGTGAACAATGCCCCCATGAACACAGCCACCCAGCCAGCGCCCGTGCAGGCGCCTGTAACCCATTTGCTCTACCTGCACGGCTTTCGCTCGTCGCCCCAGTCGGCCAAGGCGCGCCAGGTGGCAGCGCGCGTGGCCGCGCACCACCCCGGCGTCACCTGGTGGTGCCCGCAGCTGCCAGCGTCCCCGCGCGAGGCCATGGCCTTGGTGCTGGACGGCATCGCCACCTGGCCGGCAGGCCGCATGGCCGTCGTGGGATCGTCCCTGGGCGGGTTTTACGCCACCCATGTGGCGCAGGCCCGCGCCTGCAAGGCAGTGCTGCTGAACCCGGCTATTGACCCGGCACGCGACCTGGCCAGATTCATCGGCGAACAAACCGCCTGGCACGATCCGCACGAGCGCTTTTACTTTGAGCCGCGCTTTGTGGACGAGCTGCGCGCGTTGCAATGTGCGCAGGTGACGGACCCCGCGCGTTACTTCGCGGTGATCGCCAAGGGCGACGAGGTGCTGGACTGGCGCGAAATGGCCGGTCGCTACCCTTGCGCGCACACCAAGCTGCTGCAGGCGTCAGACCACGCCCTGAGCGACTTTGACGACCACATCGACGAGGTGTTTGCGTTTTTGGGCCTGGCTCAGACCTGAGCCAAAGGCCTGCAAGGCCGCATGGGACAATCCCGCCCATGTTTGCATTGTTTGAAGAAGCCGGAAAATTCCAGGGTGGCCGCGTCATGTCCGAGGCCGAGTCGTCGGCACAGATCGAGCTGGACAGCGGCAAGCGCGTGAAGGTCAAGGCCGCCAACGTGTTGCTCAAGTTCGAAAAACCAGCTCCCGCCGAGCTGATCCGCGCGGCCCAGGCGCTCAGCCAGGGCATTGAGCTGGAGCTGGCCTGGGAATTTGCCCCGGACGAGGAATTCGGCTTTGCCGACCTGGCGCGTGACTATTTCAGCGACAAGGCCACGCTGGAACAACAGGCTGCTGCCTTGTTCCGGCTGTTTGAAGCGCCGCATTACTTCCGACGCGCGGGCAAGGGGCGCTTCAAAAAGGCGCCGGCCGAGATCGTGCAGCAGGCGCTGGTGGCGATTGAAAAGAAAAAGGCCCTGCAGGCCCAGATCGCCGAATGGGCGCAGGCCCTGGCAGACGGCACCTGCCCCGCACCGATTCGCGAGCAGCTGTACAAAATACTTTTCAAGCCTGACAAGAACGCGCCCGAGTACAAGGCCGTGGTGGACGCTGCACGTGCCACACAGATGGCGCCGCTGGACCTGCTGCAAAAGGCAGGCGCCATAGATTCGGCGTACCAGTTCCACTGGAAGCGCTTTCTGTTCGAGAACTTCCCCAAAGGCACGAACTTCCCCGCGCTGGAGGCGCCCGCCATCAAGGACGAACTGCCGGTGGCCGCCGTGCAGGCGTTTTCCATCGACGATTCACAAACCACGGAAATCGACGACGCGCTGTCGGTCCAGGGCCTGGGCACGGGCACCGTAGTGGTGGGCATCCACATTGCCGCACCGGGCCTGGCGCTGCAACCCGGCGGCGCGGTGGACAACGTGGCGCGCCAGCGGCTGTCCACCGTGTACATGCCCGGCTACAAGGTCACCATGCTGCCTGACGAGGTGGTGCAGATCTACACCCTGCAGGCCGGGCGCGACTGCCCCGCCGTGTCGCTGTACGTCACGATGGACGAGGCGACGCTGGACATCCGGGCAACAGAAACAAAGCTGGAGCGCGTGCCCATCGCCCACAACCTGCGCCACGACCAGCTCGACGGCATCGTGACTGAAGACTGGCTGCAGGCCGAAGGCGAAGCGCCAGAACTGCCCGGCGCGCCGGGCTTGCGCGCGCCGCTGGGCTTTTTGTGGCGGCTGGCCAAACACCTGAAGGCGCAACGCGAGATCGTGCGCGGCAAGCCCGAGAACTTCAACCGCCCGGACTACAACTTCCGGCTGGTGGGCAACAACGGCGCCGAGCCACAGGGCGCCGAGCAGGTGACCATCAGCGTGCGCCAGCGCGGTGCGCCGCTGGACCTGATGGTGGCCGAGGCCATGATCCTGGCCAACAGCACCTGGGGCAACTGGCTGGCCGAGCATGGTGTGCCAGGCATCTACCGCAGCCAGGCGTCCATGGCGCCCGGCGTCAAGGTGCGCATGGGCACCAAGGCCTTGCCGCACGCGGGCATCGGCGTCAAAAGCTACGCCTGGAGCACATCGCCCCTGCGCCGCTACACCGACATGGTCAACCAGTGGCAGATCATTGCCGTGGCGCGCCACGGCAAGACGGCAGCCCTTGCCGCGCCCTTCAAGCCCAAGGACGCCGAGCTGTTTTCCATCATCAGCGGGTTTGACGCGGCCTACAGCGCCTACAACGGCTACCAGGCGGGCATGGAGCGCTTCTGGACGCTCAAGTACCTGCAGCAGCAAGGCATCACCGAGCTGACCGCCGCAGTCTTCAAGGACAACCTGCCCGGTGGC
Organism: Ramlibacter sp. 2FC; assembly: GCA_943372515.1. Classification (GTDB taxonomy): domain Bacteria; phylum Pseudomonadota; class Gammaproteobacteria; order Burkholderiales; family Burkholderiaceae_C; genus RAM1. Next base: position 18,385 of record CALRYY010000018.1, read on the forward strand.
GCCGTGCTGGTGCGCGCCGACGAGCTGCCGCTGGTGCTGCCGGTATTGGGTGCACAGGGCCTGACGCGCGGCGCGAGGGTGCGCGTGAAGCTGGGCGCCATTGACGAGATCACGCTGGACGTGGGCGGCACCGTCATCGAGCGGCTGGACGCACCGGCTCAGGCCTCGCCTGAAGAAGAAGAAGACAGCGGTGACGATGAACCGGTGGCAGGCCCCATTGCGATTGCCGTAGACATGAACGAAGCCGAGGCCGGCAGCGGCGGTTCGGGCGGCGATAATCCACCCCCGTGAACCTCAAGAACCTGAGCACGCTGCAAATCGCACTTGGCGCCTCCGTCGCCGTGCATGCAGTGCTGCTGACGGTTCGGTTTGTGGACCCTGAATCCTTCAACCGCGTGTTCCAGGACACGCCGCTGGAGGTGATCCTGGTCAACACCAAAACCAGCGAGCGCGCCGACAAGGCCCAAGCCATCGCCCAGGCGTCACTGGCTGGCGGCGGCGAGGCTGCCAAGGGCCGCGCCACCAGCCCGCTGCCACCGTCGGCGCTGAGCGAAATGGGCGACGCGGCAGAAGACGCCCAGCGCAAGATCGAAGCCATGCAGGAGCAGCAGACGCTATTGCTGGCGCAAATCAAAAAGCAGCTGGCCGCCCTGCCCCCGCCCGACCCCAAGCAGCCCAGCACCAACACCGAGGCTGTGGCGCGCGAGGAAAAGCGGCGCCAGCTCATCAAGCTGCTGGCTGAAATTGAAAAGCGCATCAACGAAGAAAACGCACGGCCCAAGAAGCGCTACATCAGCCCCGCCACGCGCGAAGAGGTGTACGCCATCTATTACGACAACCTGCGCCGCCGCATTGAAGACCGCGGCACGCAGAACTTTCCCGAGCTGGCCGGCAAAAAGCTGTACGGCGAGCTGACCATGATCGTCACCGTCAACTACGACGGCCGCGTGATCGCCACCGAGATCGTGGAGACCTCGGGCATCACCGCGCTGGACCGGCGCGCGCAGACCATTGCGCGCAACGCCGGGCCGTTTGGCAAATTCAGCGACGCCATGCGAAAGCGCGCCGACCAGATCGTGGTGGTGTCGCGCTTCAAATTCACGCGCGACGAGGTCCTTGAAACCAAACTAACGAATCGCTAGACATGCAAGATCTTTACTGTGTGATGGGCAACCCCGTCGAACACAGCAAATCCCCCTGGATCCACGCCCGCTTCGCCGAACTGACCGGCCAGACGCTGCAGTACGGCCGCCGCCTGATTGCGCTGGACGGTTTTGTGCAGGGTGTGGCTGCATTCCGCGCCGAAGGCGGGCGCGGCTGCAACATCACCGTGCCGTTCAAGTTTGAGGCAGGCGCGCTGCCCGGCTTGCACATGACGCCCCGCGCCGCGCTGGCCCAGGCCTGCAACACGCTGCGCTTTGACGCGGATGGCATCTTTGCCGACAACACCGACGGCCTGGGTCTGGTGGACGACATCACGCGCAACGCGGGTGTGCCGCTGGCGGGCAAGCGCCTGCTGCTGATCGGTGCTGGCGGCGCTGCGGCGGGTGTGCTGGGGCCGCTGATTGAAGCGGGGCCCGCGCACATCACGGTTACCAACCGAACCGTGGCCAAGGCTGAGACGCTGGTGCAGCGCCACGCCCCCCTGGCTGCACAGCATGGCGTGCAGCTTGAAGCGTCCGAACTGCAGGCCGTGGGCGGGCCGTTCGACGTGGTGATCAACGGCACGGCCAGCAGCCTGGCCGGTGCCGGTGTGCCCGTGCAGGACGGCGTGCTCAAGCCCGGCACGCTGGCCGTGGACATGATGTACGGCCCTGCCGCGCAGGCTTTCATGCAATGGGCCATGCAGCACGGCGCCGTGGCGCGCGACGGGCTGGGCATGCTGGTGGAGCAGGCGGCCGAGGCCTTTGCCGCCTGGCGCGGTGTGCGCCCGCCATCGGCCCAGGTGCTGGACGAGCTGCGCCGCACGCTGGCATGATCCGCGCATGAAGCCTGTGCTGCGCCTTGTCGCCCTGTTGCTGGCCGCTGCATTCGTGCTGCAGGTGTTCTTTGTGGGCCGCGTGGCCCTCATGACCCTCGTGGACCCGCAGTCCACCAGCTTCCAGCGCTCCGAAGCCTGGCGTGTCACCACCGAAAAAGGTGCCCTGCGCTGGCGCCAGCAATGGGTGCCGTACGAGCAGATTTCAGACCACCTGAAACGCGCCGTGATCGCGTCTGAAGACGGCGACTTCATCAACCACGACGGCGTGGAGTGGGAAGCCATTGAAAAGGCGTGGCAGAAGAACAGCAAGGCCGAGGAGCAGGCGGCAAAGCGCTCCCAGCTGCGCGCCACCACGCGCCCACCCAAGATCGTGGGCGGCTCCACCATCACCCAACAGCTGGCCAAAAACCTGCTGCTGTCCGGCGAACGCACACTGCTGCGCAAAGGCCAGGAATTTGTGCTGACGCTGGCGCTGGAGCTGTTGATGAGCAAGCAGCGCATCCTGGAGATCTACCTGAACAGCGTGGAATGGGGCGAAGGCATCTTTGGCGCCGAAGCCGCCGCACAGCACTACTACCGCAAGAGCGCCGCCAGGCTGACCCCGTACGAGGCCGCCCGGCTGTCGGTCATGCTGCCGCGGCCCAAGTACTTTGAAAAGCTGCCCAACTCGGGCTACCTCGCCAGCCGGGCGTCCACCATCACGGCGCGCATGGGCGATGCAGTACTGCCATGAAACCTGAACTGTCCTCTCTTGCCGCCAAGATCATGAGCCTGTTCCTGCTGGGGCTGATCCGGCTGCTGACCGGCGCTCAGGCGCGCTGGTACGGCTGCCCCCCCAAGGCAGAGCAGCGCATCTACTTTGCCAACCACCAAAGCCACGCCGACCTGGTCATGATCTGGGCCGCGCTGCCCGAAGAGCTGCGCGGCATCACCCGGCCGATTGCGGCGCGTGACTACTGGACCAAGACGCCTTTCAAGCAGTGGATCACCACGGCGGTGTTCAACGCCATTTACGTGGACCGCGAACGCAAGGGTGACGAAGACCCGCTGCAGCCCCTGGCCGATGCGCTGACCAGTGGCGACTCCATCATCATCTTCCCCGAGGGCACGCGCGGCAATGCCGAGGAGCCGCAACCCTTCAAGTCGGGCCTGTACAGCCTGACGCAGCGCTTCCCGGATGTGGTGCTGGTGCCTGCCTGGATCAACAACGTGCAGCGCGTCATGCCCAAGGGCGAGGTGGTACCGGTGCCCATCCTGTGTTCGGTCACGTTTGGCGCGCCGATCCGGCTGGAACCCGGCGAAGAGCGCCGCGCGTTCCTGGACCGCGCGCGGCTGGCCGTGATCGCGCTGAGGGACGTATGAACCAGTTCCTTCGCAGCCTCACGCCGACCCAGCAGGTGGGTGCGCTGTTCCTCATCATCTTTGGCATCCTGATCATCATCAGCGTGGTGGCGTTCATGCTGACGCTGCGCGAGCAGCGCGAGGGCACCCACGACGCCGCCTGGCATGCAGAGCTCAAGAACTTCCGCAAGCTGCTGGCCACCTCGTGGTTCATGGTGGTGGTGTTCTGGGTGTCGTGGGCCGCTGGCGAAGGTTTTGCCACCGTGCTGTTTGCGCTGATTGCATTCTTTGCCCTGCGCGAGTTCATCACGCTGTCGCCCACACGCCGGGGCGACCACCGCAGCCTGGTGCTGGCCTTCTTTGTGGTGCTGCCCATCCAGTTCTGGCTGGCGGGCACCGAACACTTTGATCTGTTCACCGTGTTCATCCCGGTCTATGTGTTTCTGGCGATTCCGGTGGTCAGCGCCATTGCCGACGACCCCGAGCGCTTTCTGGAGCGCAATGCCAAGCTGCAGTGGGGCATCATGGTGTGCATCTATGGCATGAGCCATGTGCCGGCCCTGCTGCTGCTGGACTTTCGCAATTACCAGGGCAAGAACGCGTTCCTTGTTTTCTTCCTGGTGTTCGTGGTGCAGACCTGCATGGTGGTGCAGCACCTGGTCACGCGCAGGCTCAAGCGCCCCCCCAGTGCACCCAACGTCAGCAAGAGCTTCAACTGGCGCAGCTGGCTCATCGGCATCGGCGTGGCCAGCTTTCTGGGCGGGCTGCTGTCGTTCATCACACCGTTCAAGCCCGGCCAGGCGCTGGCCATGGCCTTTGTGGCCTGCGTGGCCGGCTCGCTGGGTCACCTGGTCATGAAAGCACTCAAGCGCGACCGCGGCGTCACCAGCTGGGGCAAGGGCCGCATGTCGGTCACCGGCGCCAACGGCCTGCTGGACCGGGTGGACGCGCTGTGCTTTGCGGCGCCCGTGTTCTTTCACTCGGTGCGCTGGTATTTTGGGCTCTGACGGGACATGCGCATCCTTGGCATTGACCCCGGCCTGCAGACCACCGGCTTCGGCGTGCTGGATGTGGACGGCCATGCGCTCACCTACGTGGCCAGCGGCACGATCAAGACCACGCACCTGCCCACTGGGGACCTGCCCGCACGCCTGAAGGTGCTGTTTGACGGCATCTGCGAGGTGGTTCAACGCTACGAGCCCGATGAATCGGCGGTGGAAATCGTGTTCGTCAACGTCAACCCGCAGGCCACGCTGCTGCTGGGCCAGGCCCGCGGCGCCTGCGTCACGGCGCTGGTGTCGCGCAACCTGCCGGTGGCTGAATACACCGCGCTGCAGATGAAAAAGTCCGTGGCCGGCTACGGCAAAGCAGGCAAGCCCGAGGTACAGGAAATGGTCAAGCGCCTGCTCAAGCTGCCGGGCCTGCCGGGCAGCGACGCGGCGGACGCGCTGGGGCTGGCCATTGCCCATGCACATATCGGCCCGGGCATGCAAAGGCTGGCGGCCGTGACGGATCTGTCGCGCAAGACCAGCGCGATGTTCAAGCACGGGCGGAATTACTAGTTCTTTGTTCCTTGGCTTCTTCTGGATCATGCGGTAGAAGAAAAACCCCGCAGCCGGACCGCAGCGACCATCATCTCGTCCACCAGCGTAGCCATCTGACGCTCGATGGTCGTGGCTTCGCGAATCGCAAACACGCTCTGTCCCGCTGCTTCATAGACAAGTCGCGGGTCGTCGTGCTCGTGGATCGACGCAAACACATCACCGGTCAGGGCTTGTTGCATCGGCATCGCCAGCGGCTCGGGCGCACCCTGCTCGGCCCAGGCGTCGATCCAGTCGCTGCGCACCACGCGGCAGGGCTTGCCGCTGTGGGCGCGGCTGATGACGGTGTCTTCGCTGCCGGCCGCGATCAACCTGGCCAGGAGGGCCGGCGGCGTATGGTTTTCACGCGCAGCCATCCACAGCGTACCCAGCCAGCCGCCCTGCGCACCCATGCCGATAGCGCCCACGATCTGCGCGCCATTGCCGATGCCCCCAGCCGCCAGCACCGGCGTATCACCGGCCACGGCCACGATCTGGGGCACCAGGGAGAACGTGCCCACGCTGCCGGTGTGCCCGCCTGCGTCATAGCCCTGCGCCACCAGCACGTCCACGCCCAGGGCCAGGGCCTTTTGGGCGTGGCGCACTGAACCCACCAGTGAAAAAGTGGTCTTGCCGCGCGAGCGTGCGCGTTCAATCAGGTCAGCACGCAGGCCAATGGCCGTGGCCACACCCGTGGCGTTGGACGCCAAAACCTGCTCGATCTGCGATTCGAAAAGGTCCTCGGAGCGCACCTGCGTGGTGAAGAAGCTGGGCTTTTGCGGGGGCTGCACGTTGAAGCGCTCACGCAAGCCCTGCACGAAATCCACGTGCGTGCTGGGCAGCGCGGCGCGCACGTCGTCAATGCTGCCGGTGCGTGGCACGGCGGCGGGCAGCATCAGGTCCACGCCATAGGGGCGGCCCTGCATGCGCGCGTCGACATCCTGCAGGATGTGCGGTATCTCGTGCGGCATCTCGCGCGCAAGCCCCAGTACCGGATAGCCGCCGGCGCGCGCAATCTCCACCACCACGTCCACCGAATGCGAGAAGCCAAAAATCGGGTGCGCAATGCCCAACCGGTCGCAGACCGGTGTGCGCAGTGTTGAACGCATGGGCTTTACTGCGGCGTGATGCCGGCCTGCTGGATCACCCTCGCCCACTTGGTGCGCTCGGCCGCCACGAAGGCGTCAAACTGCACCGGGGTTTGCGGCGCCAGCTCCATGCCCATGCCGTCGAACTTGGCCTTGACGTCGGGCGACTTCAAGATCTCGGCAATATCAGCAGCCAGCTTGCTGACGACCGCATCAGGCGTTTTGGCCGGTGCCACAAAGCCGAACCAGGTGCCGACTTCGTACCCCGGCAGATTGGCGGCTTCGGCCACGGTGGGCAGGTCGGGCAGCGCGGTGGAGCGGCGTGCGGTCGTTACCGCCAGTGCGCGCAGCTTGCCGGTCTTGATGTGCTGGCCTGCGATGGCGGCTGTCAGCGGCATCATGGTCACGCGCCCGCCCAGCAGGTCGTTCATGGCGTCGGGCTGGCCCTTGTACGGCACATGGGTGAGCTTCAGGCCCGCCATCTGGGCAAACAGCTCACCCGACAGGTGGTTGGACGTGCCCGCGCCCGCCGTGGCATAGGTCACCTCACCGGGCTTGGCCTTGGCCAGCGCCACCAGTTCGCTCATGGTCTTCACCGGCACGTCCGGGTGCACCACGATCACGTTGGGGATGATGCCAAAGCCCGCCACCGCGCGGAAGTCCGTCACCGGGTTCCAGGTCACGCCCTTGACCAGGCTGGGCACCACGGCGTGGCCGGGGCTCACGCACAGCAGGGTGTAGCCGTCAGCCGCTGACTTGGCCACGAAGTCGGTGCCGATGGAGCCACCCGCGCCCACCCTGTTTTCAATGACAAAGGGCTGGCTGTACTTGGCGGCCAGCCGCTCGCCAACCAGGCGCGCAATGGCGTCCACCACGCCACCGGCGGTGAAGGGCACGATGACCTTGACGGGGCGGTTGGGGTAATCGGCCTGCGCCAGCGCGGCGGTGGGGCCGAAGGCGGCGGCTGCGATCGCAAGGGCGCCGAAGGTGCGGCGGTGCAATGTGTTCATGGTGTGTCTCCTGGTTGTTGGATGGGAACGTTCGGGGTGTGAAATCGGGGAACAGGCGCGGGCCGGCCATCAGCCCAGGCAGACTGGTGCAGCACGTGGGTGCGGCTCTCAGTGAGGCTGAGTACGGGTGTGACGCATGCGTCCAGCGCCTCGAAGCATTCGGCCCAGTACGCCTGGTTGTGTGCGATGAAGCAGCGCTGCAGGCAGCCGGCCAGCTCGGGCCAGCGGCTGGCGTCGCCGCGCGGTGGCACGATGGCCGGGTCCAGTCCCAGGCCGTGCAACAGCTGCAGGTAAAAGCGTTCTTCAATCGCGCCCACGGCCATGTGGCGGCCGTCAGCCGTCATGTAGCAGCGGTACCAGGGCACGCCGCCGTCGATCACGTTGGACGCGGGAGCGTCGTTCCATGCGCCTGCGCCCAGCCGGGCAAACACAGCGCTCAGCAGGTGCAGGCTGCCGGCGGTCATGGCGGTGTCCACCACACAACCCGCGCCGCTGGCCGCGCGCGCATGCAGCGCGGCGCCGATGCCTGCGGCGGCATACAGCGCACCGGCGGCCAGATCGCCCACCAGGTTCAGCGGCAATGTGCCGGTGCCGCAGGCGTGCAGGACACCGGCCATGGCGATGTAGTTGATGTCGTGCCCGGCGCGCGGCGCCCAGGGGCCTTCGCGGTCCCAGCCGACGATGCGCGCGTAGACCAGGCCGGGTGCGCGCGCATGGCAGTCTGCCGGGCCCAGGCCCAGGCGCTCCATTACGCCGGGGCGAAAGCCCTCCAGCAGCACATCGGAGGTGGCAATCGCGTCCAGCACGGCGGTCTTGCCTTCGGCTGTCTTCAGGTCCAGCGTCAGCGTGTCGCGCTGCCAGGTAGCTATGTCGGCCTCAGCCGCCACCGGCACGCCCAGTGGCTGCGCCTGCGGGTTCTGGATGCGCAGCACCTGCGCGCCCTGCTGGGCCAGCCACCAGGCGCAAAACGGCACGCCACCCACGGTGGCAAATTCCACAACGCGCAGGCCGGCGTAAGGTTTCATCCGCCGTCTGCCTTCATCTCGGCCTGCACCTGTGCCACGGTGCGTTTGGCAATGTTGACCAGGTGGATCTGGCTGGTGCCCTCGTACAGGCGAAACAGGCGCACGTCGCGGTAAAAGCGCTCGGCCACGTTACCGGCGATGTAGCCGCCACCGCCAAACACCTGCACCGCGCTGTCGGCCACCCGGCCGCACATTTCGGACGCAAACAGCTTGCACATGGACGCTTCCATGGTCACGTCCTGCCCGTCGTCGCGCTTGCGCGCGGTCTCCAGCACCAGGGCGCGGGCGGCGTGCACGTCGGTGTTGCTCTGGGCAATCATCTGCTGCACGAGCTGGAAGTCCGCCACAGGCTGGCCGAACTGCCGGCGCGTGGTGGCGCGGCGCACCATCTCTTCCACGAGGCGGATGGCCGGGCCCACGCACAGGCCGGCCAGGTTGATGCGCTGCTTGTTCAGCGCGCGCATGGCGGTGCGAAAGCCATGGCCCAGGTTGGCCTCACCGCCCACGATGGCGCTGGCCGGTACGCGGCAGTCGTCCAGCACCACCTCACCCACCGGCGAGCCATGTTGTCCCAGCTTGCGGTACTCAGGTGGTGTGGACAGGCCGGGTGTGCCGCGCTCCACCAGAAAGGCCGTGATGCCGGCTGCGCCTTTGCCCAGCGCATCGGTGCGCGCAAACACAGTGAACAGCCCCGCGATCGGTGCGTTGGTGATGTAGACCTTGCGCCCGGTGATGCGGTAGAAGTCGCCGTCGCGCACGGCCATGGTCGTGAGCGCCGTGGCGTCAGACCCGGCTTCAGGCTCGGTCAGCGCGAAGCAGCCCGTCAGCTCGCCGCTGGCCAGCAGGGGCAGCCAGCGCTGGCGCTGCTCGGGCGTGCCATCCACCACCAGGGACTCCGAAGCGATCCCGGTGTTGCCGCCAAAGCGTGCGCGAAAAGTCGTGGCGCCCTGCGACACCTCGATGTTCACGCGCGCCAGCTCCTCGGTTGTCAGGCCCGCGCCACCATAGGCCTCGGGGATGCTGTGGCCGAACAGGCCCAGTTCACGCATGCGGTCTACCAGCACCTCCGGGATTTCGTCGCTCTGGTCAATGGCTTCTTCCAGCGGTATGCATTCATCGCGGATGAAATGGCGCACCTGCGCAATGAGCTGTTCAAACTGTTCGGGGTTGCGGATCATGGTTTGGGGTGTCGGAAATAAAGGGGGGTCAGTGGATGCCGCAGGCCACCTCGATCTGGCGGATGGCATCCATCAGGCGGGGGGCCACGTCGCGCTCCAGCGTGTCCTTGCCCAGGCGGTAGGCCGACAGCGTGCAGTTCAGCGCCATGGGTTCTTCGCGCGGGGGCACGCGCACGGGGGCGCCCACGGCGTGGACTTCCTTGCGCCAGTCGCCGCGCGCATGGCACCAGCCGCGCGTGGCAAAGGCTTTCTGGTCGGCGTCCAGCACGGGCTTGTCCAGTGCGTAGCGCTTGGGGTCTTCCAGCTTCAGGTGGTTGAGGATGGCGGCGCGCTCGGCTGCCGGTGCCGACAGCACCAGCGCCCGGCCCATGGACGTGGACAGCAGCGGCCGTGTGCTGCCGATGTCGGGTTGGTAAATGTTGCCCTGGTCCACGCGGCAGGTGTCTACATAAACCACGTTGGTGCGGTCGCGCATGCCCAGGTTCACCGTACAGCCCGTCTCGCGCGCCACCTGCTCCATGAACGGCCGCGCGATCTGGCGCAGCCGCATGTTGGCCAGCAGCGGGTAGCCCAGCGACAGCACGCCTGAGCCCAGCCGGTATTTCTGCAGGCCCTCCACCCGGCTCAGGTAACCCAGCAGCGTGAGCGTGTAGGTCAGGCGTGACACCGTGGGCTTGGGCAAGCCCGTGCGATCCGAGATTTCGCGGTTGCCCAGTACCGGGTCCACCGCCGTGAACGCGCGCAACACCTCCATGCCGCGCGCCAGGTTCATCGAGAACTGGCGGTCGGCCGTGAGGTCATGGGGATTGACCAGTCCGGGCAATGCGATGGCTTGCATGGGGCGTGGTGGGCGTGGCGTGCTTGCGGGGGGTGTGCTGCTTCTTTTCATGATCGGCGGGGGTGGGTGGGGCGTCAATGGTTTCGGGGCAGGTGTTTCGCTGTGCGAAATACCGATTGTGGTGGCCGGCGCGCTCTGGCAAAACCCCGGCATGACCCCTACACCTTCAAAAGGCGCGCTGTCCGGCGTGCGCATCCTGGACATGGCCACGGTGCTGGCCGCGCCCTTTGGCGCCACGCTGTGTGCCGACCACGGCGCCGACGTCGTCAAGCTGGAGCTGCCCGACGGCAGCGACCCGCTGCGCGGCCTGCAGCCGGTGAAAGACGGCGTGGGCCTGTGGTTCAAGGTGGCCAACCGCGGCAAGCGCGGCTTGTCGCTGGACGTGCGCAAGCCTCGCGGGCGCGAGCTGCTGCTGCAAATGCTGCCCGACTTTGACGTGCTGGTGGAAAACTTCCGCACCGGCACCATGGACCGCTGGGGGCTGGACACACAGACCCTGCTGGCGGCCAACCCGCGCCTGGTGATCCTGCGCCTGACCGGCTTCGGCCAGACCGGACCCTATGCGGCGCGGCCGGGCTTCGCCCGCATCTTCGAGGCCATGAGCGGCTTCACCAATCTGACCGGTGAAGAGGGCGGCACCCCGCTGCACATGAACTTTCCGGTGGGCGACGCCGTGGCCGGTGTGTTCGCGGCGTTTTCCATCGCGGCAGAAATCGCGCGCTTGCGCGGTGACCCGCAGGCGCTGGGCTGCGAGGTGGACCTGTCGGCCACCGAGGCGCTGTTCCGTCTGCTGGACCCGCTGGCGGTGGAGCATGAACAGCTGGGCCAGGTGCGCCGGCCTGCGGGTAACTGCGCCAGCTACACCGCACCGTCCAACATGTACATGAGCCAGGAGAGGGTGTTCTTTTCACTCGTGGCGTCGTCCAACCCGATCTTTGCGCGGCTGGCCCATGCCGTGGGCTGCCCCGAATGGGTGGCCGACCCGCGCTTTGCCACCAACCCGGCGCGCGTGGAGAACCTGCGCGCGCTGGACGCCCAGCTGTCGGCCTGGTTTGTGGCCCGGCCCTGGAGTGAGATCGCTGCCACGCTGGAGGCCGAAGGCATACCGTTCAGCAAGGTGTATTCCATCGAAGACATCGAGCGCGACCCGCAGTTCATCGCGCGCGGGGCCATCATGCGCCTGCCCGATGCGCAGTACGGCAGCCTGCCCGCGCCCTGCATCGTGCCGCGCGTGCCAGGCCGCGTGATGCCCATCCCACGCACCGGCCCCGACACCGGCGAACACAACGCCGAGCTGCTGGGCGCCTACGGCGTGGACGCCGCTGCGCTGGCGGCCTTGCGCGTCGAAGGGGTTGTTTGAACGTCCTCTGAACGTGTCCAGGCGACGTGCTGGGAATCCTCGATGTGCCAGAGGCCCCTTCCGGCATTCCAGACCAGGGACTCCTTGCGCAGCCTCTCCAGCGCGCTCTGAACACTGGATTTCGTCGGGCGTTCAATCTTGGTTTTGGGTGCCGCCTGATTCATGAGGTCTTGATAGTCGCGCAGCGCCCCTTCATCAAACGGCGTGAACCTGTCGCCCAGCCGGGCCATGCGGCGAAACACCGCCGCGTCCAGCGCTTCCATGGATCGCAGGGAGGCCAGAAAAGTCTGGCGCGTTCGTTCCATGCTCGCCGCCACCCGTTCAACAAATATGCTTTCGATGCTAGTGGCATCGAAAGCAGGTTCATCCTCCAGCGATTTGAGCAGGCGCTGCAGGTATTCAGGGCGCCTGCTGAACATCTCAAAACCCTGGCGGATCACGGGCAGCGAAAGATGGGGCTTGAAGGGCGAACTGCCCAGCACCCATTCCAGGTAGGGCTCGTCAAGCTCGGGCAGATGTTCCTCCTTGGCACCAAAGAATGCCTGGTCCTTGGATGACACCAATGTCCTGAGGCGGTCGCTGTTGGACCCGGTGGCGACGAACCGAAACCCCTTTCCTTCGCCCAGGATCATGGCGTCGCGCGCTGCTTTCAGGGCAAACAGCGTGTCGCGCCCGTCGTCTGTTGTCTGCGCGTGCTGGGCTTCGTCCACCACCATCACCATGGGCTTGTTGCTGGCTGCACCGAGCTTTTCCAGCGTCCGCGCAAGGCTGTCGCCTTCTTTGGTACCGATGGCGTCCAGGTCCATTTCGAGCCCACCGACTTTGACTTTTTTCAGCCCCATCGCCGATGCGGTCTTCAGCACCACACCGCTCTCGTGAAGAATGGCGTCCCGGATGGCTGAGATGATGACCCTGGCGGGATTGATGGAGCGCTGTTCCCAAAGATCGGCATAAATCACCACTGCGCCCGCTTCACGAAGCATTGGCAGCAGGTCTGCCCGGATGAATGTGGTTTTGCCGGTGCGCCGGGGTGCTGAAAGGAACAGCCCCGACTTGTAGACTGGATCGCCCAACCTGTTGACCAGGTCCTCGGCCAGTGCACGGCGGTGAAAAATCTGTTCGCGGTCCCGCGCAAACGAAATCTGTTTGACTGTCATGGCGCCTCCCCAAGTAGGTGGAAGTATGCCAATTTTCGGCAAGTATGTGAAAGTATTTGAATACTTTAAAAGTAATTCCTGCTTCTGCTCAATCAATACGCCGTGAGTGGCCCGTCGCGCAGGCAGGGGTTGCGCTCGGCACTGGCAGCGCGGCGCGCCACGTCTCGCCCGATCACGGTCTTGTGCACTTCGCTGGCGCCTTCGCCGATCTGGTTGAGCTTGGCATCGCGAAAGAAACGCTCCAGCGGAAAGTCCTGCAGGTAGCCGCGCCCGCCGGTCAGCTGCAGCGCGTCGGTCACGACCTTCATGCACAGGTCGGTGGCGTGCAGTTTGGCCATGGAGGCAAACATGGCGGTGTCGGTATCGCCCCGGTCGTACTTCTGCGCGGCTGCCAACACCAGCGCGCGCGATGCCTCGATCTGCGTGACCATGTCGGCCAGCATCCACTGCACGCCCTGGTGCGTGCCCAGCGGTTTGCCAAAGGTGGTACGGTCGCAGGCATAGGTGGCGGCGATCTCTACCGCGCCGATGGCCCGGCCCAGTGCCATGGCAGCGTGGCCTATGCGTGCGCGCAGCAGCGCGTCTTGCGCCAGCGAGAAGCCGTCGCCTTCCTCGCCCAGGCGGTGGGTGGCCGGCACGTGTACATCGGTGAACGCCAGCGTGGAAATCGGCACGCCAAACCAGCCGAGCTTGCCGACCTCGGCGCTGATGTGCACGCCCGGTGCGTCGCGCGCCACCAGCAGGCCGATAAAGCCGTCACCCTGCTCCATCCTTGCAATCACCATCAGCCAGTCGGCCGTGGTGGCGCGGGTGATGAACTTCTTGCCGCCGTTCAGTACATAGTGATCCCCGTCGCGCCGCGCCACGCTGGCCAGGCCGCGCACATCTGATCCCGCGCCGGCTTCGGTCAAGGCAAACGCCGTCTGGATCTCACCCGTGCACAGTTTGGGCAGCAGCTCGGCACGCAACGCGGGCGACGCGCCCGCCACCACCGCGCGGGCCGAAAGATCGGTGCCCGTGATCATGGAGGCCGATGTGCTGCACACGCGCCCGAGCTCTTCAATGATGCGGATGCGCAGCACCTGGCGCGCATCCGTGCCGCCGTATTCGCGGGGGAAGGCCGTGGCCACGACGCCCTCACGCGCCAGGGTGCGAAAGGTGTCCCAGGCAAACACGTCGCGCTGCGCCACGCTGGCCGCCTGCGGGCCGAACACGTCGCGGCACAAGGTGCGCACTTTGGTCACCATGGCCTGTTCGTCGGCGTCCAGCGCCAGCAACAGGTGGTCAGAGAAAAGTCGTTGGGTCATGGCGGCCATCTTGGCAGCGGGTAGCCAAAAGTCGAGCGGTCATTTCGACAGGCGAAACACCGGCTTGCGGTGCGCAGGCGTGCGTGGTGTCATGGCTGCCATGCAAGCTGACCTTCCCACCGATTTCCCGTGCCTGCGCACCCACACCGGCCCTGACGGCGCAAGCAGCCGGCTGGAGCGCATGGCGCTCGCCGACCTGTCAGAGGGCGAGGTGCTGATCCGCAACCGCTTTGCCGGCGTCAACTACAAGGACTGCCTGTCCATCCTGGGCCGCGCGAAGATCATTGAAAGCTACCCGCGCATTGCCGGCATCGAAGCCGTGGGCGACGTGGTGCACAGCACCGATGCGCGCTTTGTGCCAGGCCAGGCGGTGCTGGTGCACGGCTTTCGCACCGGCATTGCGTTTGACGGCGGCTTTGCGCAGTATCTGCGCGCACCGGTCGCGCATGTGATGCCGCTGCCTGCGGGTCTGGACGCCTGGCAGGCAGCGGTGATCGGCGTGCCTGGTTTTACGGCCGGCATGGCGTTGGACCGCTTCATGCAGGCAGGGCTGACGCCCGCGTCCGGCCCGGTGGCCATCAGTGGCGCCAGCGGCGCGGTGGGCATGCTGGCCACCGCCATCCTGTCGCGCGCAGGCTGGCACGTGGCCGCGCTCACGCGCAAGCCAGAGCAGGCCGAGGCGCTGCGCGCGCTGGGCGCCAGCGAGATCATTGACGCGGGCATCGTGAACGCGCCGCCGCGCGCGCTGGAGAAAGCGCGTTTTGCCGCAGCCATCGACAACGTGGGCGGCACCACACTGGCCTGGCTGCTGCGCTCCACGCAGGAAGGCGGTTGCGTCGCCTCGGTGGGCAATGCGGCGGGCAACAGTTTTGACGGCAGCGTGCTGCCCTTCATCATGCGCGGCATCCAGCACTTTGGCGTGATGGCCAATGCACCGTGGCCAGTGCGTGAGCGCGTGTGGGGCCATTTGGGGACCGACTGGCGCCCGGCGTTTGAGGTGCTGGCACCGCATGTGCGGCAGATTGCGCTGGACGCGTTGCCCACACATGCTGCAGCGCAGCTGGACGGGGTAACGGCGGGGCGGACACTGGTGGCTTTTTGAAGCGCTACCTTGGGCCCGCGGGTTGGCGCTGACGGTGCCCGCTTCCGCGGCTGTCCCCCGGTCCGGGCGGCGCCCGGCCCTCCTCCTTGATGCCGCTGCACCGGGCACCATCACCACCAACCCGCTATGTGTGAGGTGCACCACCAGTGATGCGCGAACATTGCGGCGGGATGAGGTGGCAGAAAACCCTGATCCTGCGACGATGTGACGCGCCAGCGGGCGGTGTGGTTCACCCTGAATCCGGGAAAGAAGACATTGTGTGACGCCCGGAACCACCAACCGATGGTGTGTCGCCACGTAGCGGGTTGGTGGTGATGGTGCCCGGCGCAGCGAAATAAAGGGGGAGGACTGTGCGAAGCACAGGCCGGAGGACATTCGCGGAGGCGGGCACCGTCAGCACCAAGCTGCGGGCCCAACGCCAAAACCTAGAACACACGTTCCAGAATCAACACGCCAAAAAAACCAAGCGCCGCGATGATGGTCCACTTGAGCGTGACAAGACCCGCACGCTTGTATTTGACCTGACCGGTGCCCGCATAGAACGCAAACAGGACAGCTGCGGCAATGAGCAGCAGCATGATGGCCCAGCGAAAAAGCAGCATGGCTACCAGGCCCTCGCAGGCTGCATGAAACCTGCAGGCGCAAGCTGTTCGTCTTCAAAAGTGACGACCTCATACGCCTCGGGACGCGACAGCAGCTCGCGCAGCAGCTTGTTGTTCAGCGCATGGCCCGAACGGAACGCGCTGTACGCAGCCAGCAGCGGCTTGCCCACCAGGTACAGGTCACCCATGGCGTCCAGGATCTTGTGTTTGACGAACTCGTCGTCATACCGCAGGCCGTCGCTGTTGAGCACGCGGTAGTCGTCCATGACAATGGCGTTGTCCAGCCCGCCACCCAGGCCCAGGCCGTTGGCGCGCATCATCTCCACGTCCTTGGTGAAGCCGAAGGTGCGCGCGCGGGCGATGTCGCGCGTATACGAACCCGAGCCCAGGTCGAATTCGACGCTCTGGCCGGTGGAGTTGACCACACGGTGGTCAAAGTCGATTTCAAAGCTCAGCTTGTAGCCGTGGTACGGCACCAGGCGCGCCCACTTGAGGTTGTCGCCCTGGCCTTCACGCACCTCCACGGGCTGGGTCACACGGATGAACCGCTTGGGCGCCTTTTGCAGCTCGATGCCCGCGCTTTGCAGCAGGAACACAAACGACGCCGACGAGCCGTCCAGGATGGGAACCTCTTCAGCCGTGATGTCCACGTACAGGTTGTCAATGCCCAGACCGGCGCAAGCCGACATCAGGTGCTCCACCGTGTGCACCTTGGCGCCACCAGTGGAAATGGTGGAGGCCAGGCGCGTATCCGTCACGGCCAAAGCAGAAATCGGGATGTCCACCGGCTGCGGCAGGTCCACCCGGCGGAACACGATGCCGGTATCGGGCTGCGCGGGCCGCAGCGTCAACTCCACCCGCTGGCCGCTGTGCAGGCCCACGCCTACGGCTTTGGTCAGGGATTTGAGGGTGCGTTGCTGCAGCATGGCGGTGATTTTACGAAGTCAAGCAAGACCCGGAGAACCAAAGGTCTCACGAACGCCACGACACCATGCCAGTGACACCGCGGAACCGGCTATGCCGGGCCGCTGGTGTCGCCCCCTTGGGGGGAGGCGCCGAAGGCGCTTCGGGGGGTGGCTTAATCCGCCTGCTTGCGCAGAAATGCGGGGATTTCAAAGTCGTCCATGCCGCCCGAGGACAGCGCGTCCACCTTGGCTGCGGCCTGGGTGCGGTTGGTGCGCCACACGCTGGGGACAGCCATGCCCTGGTAGTCAGGGCCGGCATGGGCCGCTCCGGGGCCGCCCACGGCGTTGTTCACCGTCGGCACGTTGAACGGCACGTTGTCAGTACCGGTGCGCAGCACCTGCAGCGGCGGCGCGGTACGGCGCTGGCCCTGGCGGCTCAGGCCGGTGGCCACCACGGTCACGCGCATTTCGTCGCCCAGGTTGTCGTCGTAGGCGGCGCCGTAGATCACGTGCGCGTCCGGCGAGGCATAGGCGCGGATGGTGTTCATGGCCAGCTTGGACTCGTTGAGCTTCAGGCTGCCCTTGGCGGCCGTCACCAGCACCAGCACGCCCTTGGCGCCCGACAGGTCAATGCCCTCCAGCAGCGGGCAGGCCACAGCCTGCTCGGCAGCGATGCGCGCACGGTCGGGGCCTGCGGCCACAGCCGTGCCCATCATGGCCTTGCCGGGCTCGCCCATCACGGTGCGCACGTCTTCAAAGTCGACGTTCACGTTGCCGTACTCGTTGATGATTTCGGCAATGCCGCCCACGGCGTTCTTGAGCACGTCGTTGGCATGGGCAAAGGCCTCGTCCTGCGTCACGTCGTCGCCCAGCACTTCCAGCAGCTTTTCGTTCAGCACGACGATCAGTGAATCAACATTGGCTTCCAGCTCGGCCAGGCCGTTGTCGGCGTTGGTCATGCGACGGCCGCCTTCCCAGTCGAACGGCTTGGTCACCACGCCCACGGTCAGGATGCCCATTTCCTTGGCGATGCGTGCGATCACGGGCGCGGCGCCCGTGCCCGTGCCGCCGCCCATGCCGGCGGTGATGAACAGCATGTGCGCGCCGTCGATGGCGGTGCGAATGGCGTCCACCGCCAGCTCGGCCGCGTCGCGGCCCTTCTCGGGCTTGCTGCCCGCGCCCAGCCCGCTGGAACCCAACTGGATGGTCTTGTGCGCGGCGCTGCGTGCCAGCGCCTGCGCGTCGGTGTTGGCGCAGATGAATTCCACGCCCTGCACCGTGCGGTGGATCATGTGCTCGACCGCGTTGCCGCCGCCACCGCCGACGCCGATCACCTTGATCTGGGTGCCGGAGTGGAATTCTTCGACTTCAATCATTTCGATGCTCATGTGTTTCTCCTGAAATCTGTTGCAGTTGCCAAAACTAGAAATTGTTGTATTGAAAGAAATAAAAGTTCATGACGGCGGCCCGGTGCATCGCCATCGTCGTCTTCGGGGGGCGTGGGGGCTTCCACGCGCAAGCCAGAGGTCTTCTTGCGTCATGTCAGAAGTTCCCCACGATGAAATCTTTAAACCGGCCGAATGCGGTTTTCATGGAACCGTTTTTCTGTGCCACACGGAAGCCGCGCAGGCGTGCCAGCCGCGCTTCTTCCAGCAGGCCCATGACCGTAGCCGCACGCGGCTGCGCCACCATGTCGGACAGCGCGCCGTAGTACTTGGGGTTGCCGCGGCGCACGGGTTTGAGGAAGATGTCTTCGCCCAGCTCCACCATGCCCGGCATCACCGCGCTGCCACCGGTCAGCACAATGCCGGACGACAGCACTTCTTCGTAGCCGGATTCACGCACCACCTGGTGCACCAGCGAAAAGATCTCTTCAATGCGCGGCTCGATCACGCCGGCCAGTGCCTGCTTGCTGAGCATGCGCGGGCCGCGGTCGCCCAGGCCGGGCACTTCCACCTGCTGGTCGGGGTCGGCCAGCAACTGCTTGGCGTAGCCACTTTCCACCTTGATGTCTTCTGCGTCCTTGGTCGGGGTGCGCAGCGCCATGGCGATGTCGCTGGTGATCAGGTCGCCTGCAATCGGGATCACCGCCGTGTGGCGGATCGCGCCGTTGGTAAAGATCGCCACGTCGGTCGTGCCGGCGCCAATGTCCACCATGGCCACGCCCAGTTCCTTTTCGTCGTCGGTCAGCACAGCCTGGCTGGATGCCAGCGGGTTCAGCAGCAGTTGCTCCACCTCCAGGCCGCAGCGGCGCACGCACTTGATGATGTTTTCGGCCGCGCTCTGGGCGCCGGTCACGATATGCACCTTGGCCTCCAGGCGGATGCCGCTCATGCCGATGGGCTCCTTCACGTCCTGCCCGTCGATCACAAACTCCTGCGGCTCCACCAGCAGCAGGCGCTGGTCTGTCGAGATATTGATGGCGCGCGCCGTTTCCACCACGCGGGCCACGTCGGCGGGGGTCACTTCCTTGTCCTTGACAGCCACCATGCCGCTGGAGTTGATGCCGCGGATGTGCGCACCGGTGATGCCGGTGTACACGCGCGTGATCTTGCAGTCGGCCATGAGCTCGGCCTCTTTCAGCGCCTGCTGGATGCTTTGCACCGTGGCGTCAATGTTCACCACCACGCCGCGCTTCAGGCCGTTGCTGGGTGCAATGCCCAGGCCCACGAGCTTGAGCTCGCCGCCGGGCAACACTTCGGCCACCACCACCATCACTTTGGCGGTGCCGATGTCCAGTCCTACGACCAGGTCTTTGTACTCTTTTGCCATGTCTGCACCTGTTCTCTGGTTCTCTATTTCTGTTCCGGCTTTTTCGCCCCGTCGGTGATCACCGTCGTCACGCCCCGCAGGCGCAGCGCGTAGCCGTCGCCATGGCGCAGATCCGCCGACTCCAGCGCATCCACGCGCCGCCCGTACTTGGACGTGACCTGGGTCAGCGTGTGCGCAAACCGCTGCACGCGCGGCGCCACATCGGCCGGCGTACCCCTGCCCAGCTCGATGTCCGCGCCTGTGTCCAGCGTGGCCTGCCAGCTGCCCCGCCCTGTCAGAGCCAGCCGCGACACCGTGAGGTCGATCGCGTCCAGCAGCGGCACCACGGCCTGGTACATCGCCAGCACCTGCGCCGACTGTCCCTCGGGGCCCTGCAGGCGGGGCAGGTCGTCCTGCTCCACATCGCCCACGTTGGCCTCGAACACTTCGCCAAAACTGTTGACCAGCGTGGAGTCGCCCTCGCTGCCCCACAGCGCCACCGGCTTGTGCTCCTGCAGCACCACGCGCAGCCGGTTCGGAAATTCCCGCTGCACCACGGCCCGGCGCACCCAGGGCACGGCCTCAAAGGCCGATCGGGTCTGCATCAGGTCGGTGGTAAAAAAAGTACCGCGCAGCTGTGGCGCCACATTGGCGCGCAGCGTGACCGCGCTGTTGTGCGTCACATCGCCCGCCACCGAGATCCCCGAGAGCGCAAACACCGGGTTGCGCAGCGCCCACCACACAGCCGCTGCCAGCACCATGACGCCGCACGCCATGAACAGCACCGACGCGGCGATGTTCATGAGCTTGACATCAAAGGGCTGGGGCAGGCTGTCGGTCATGTCAGGTCCGCCTTTGCAAAGGCTGGTCCAGCGCGGCAGACGCCAACAGCAGCACGCACAGGTCTTCGTAGCTGATGCCGGCGGCGCGCGCCGACATGGGCACCAGTGAGTGCCCGGTCATGCCAGGCGAGGTGTTGATTTCCAGCAGTGACGGCGCGCGCGTGGCGGCGTCGATCATCACGTCCACCCGGCCCCAGCCGCGGCAGCCCAGCACGCGGTAGGCCTTGAGCACCAGCGCCTGGATGGCGGCCTCTTCACCTGCGGGCAGGCCACAGGGCACCAGGTATTTGGTGTCGTCGGTGAAGTACTTGTTCTGGTAGTCGTAGTTGCCCTCGGGCGCCACGATGCGGATCACCGGCAGTGCGCGGGCATTCTCGCCGGAGCCGATGACCGGGCAGGTCACTTCATCGCCGCTGACAAACTGTTCGCACAGCACATCGTCGTCCAGCACGGCAGCGGCATCCACCGCAGCCATCATGTCCGAGTAACCCGCCACCTTGGCCACGCCGATGGACGAGCCTTCGCGCGCGGGCTTGACGATCACGGGCAGGCCCAGGTCGTCGGGCACTTCAATCACCTGCTCGCGCGTGTAGTTGCCACGGTGCAGCAAGCGGTATTTCGGCGTGGGGATGCCCTCGGCCAGCCACACGCGCTTGGTCATGACCTTGTCGATGGAGATGCTGGAGGCCATGACGCCCGAGCCCGTGTAGGGAATGCCCTGCAGCTCCAGCGCGCCCTGCACCGTGCCGTCTTCACCAAAGCGGCCGTGCAGCGCGATGAAGCAGCGCGCAAAGCCCTTCTTCTTCAGCTCGGACAGGTCGCGCTCGGCCGGGTCGAACGCATGCGCGTCAACGCCTTTGGACTGCAGCGCCTTGAGCACGCCGGCGCCCGACATGAGCGAGACCTCGCGCTCGGCCGACTTGCCGCCCATCAGCACAGCCACTTTACCGAAGGATTTGACGTCCACCGCACTCATGCAGCCCCTCCCATCTCGACCAGCTTTGAGGGTACCGACCCAATGGAGCCCGCGCCCATGCACATCACCACATCGCCGTCTCGCGCATTGTCAAACACCGCTTGCGGCATGGCCGTGATGTCGTCGACAAACACCGGCTCCAGCTTGCCCGCCACGCGCAACGCACGCGCCAGCGAGCGGCCATCGGCAGCGACAATGGAGTCTTCACCGGCGGCATAAACCTCGGCCAGCAGCACGGCGTCGGCACCCGCGCCGATCACTTTCACGAAATCTTCAAAGCAGTCGCGCGTGCGGGTGTAGCGGTGCGGCTGGAAGGCCAACACCAGGCGGCGGCCCGGGAATGCGCCGCGCGCCGCAGCCAGCGTGGCCTGCACTTCCACCGGATGGTGGCCGTAGTCTTCAATCACCGTGAACTGCCCGCCGCCGTTGGCGGCCGCAACCGGCAGGTTGCCGTAGCTCTGGAAGCGGCGGCCCACGCCCTTGAATTCCGCCAGCGCCTTTTGCACCGCTGCGTCGGGTACGTTCAGCTCCACGGCCACGGCAATGGCCGACAGCGCATTGAGTACGTTGTGCTCGCCGGCCAGGTTCAGCACGATGTCCAGGTCGGGCAACGTGACGCCGTTGCGCCGCTGCGCGGTGAAGTGCATTTGCGCACCCACGGCGCGCACGTTCACGGCGCGCACCTGGGCATCTTCACCAAACCCGTAGCTGGTGATGGGGCACGACACCTGCGGCACGATATCGCGGATGGCCGCGTCGTCGGTGCACAGGATGGCCGTGCCGTAAAACGGCATGCGGTGCAGAAAGTCCACGAACGCGCCCTTGAGGCGGTTGAAGTCGTGGCCGTAGGTTTCCATGTGGTCGGCATCGATGTTGGTCACCACGGCCATCACCGGCAGCAGGTTCAGGAAGGATGCGTCCGATTCATCTGCCTCCACCACGATGTAATCACCGCTGCCCAGTTTGGCGTTGGCACCCGCGCTGTTCAGCCGCCCGCCGATCACAAACGTCGGGTCCAGCCCGCCCTCGGCCAGCACGCTGGCCACCAGGCTGGTGGTGGTTGTCTTGCCGTGTGTGCCGGCAATGGCTACGCCCTGCTTCAGGCGCATCAGCTCGGCCAGCATCAGCGCGCGTGGAACGATGGGGATGCGCTTTTCGCGCGCGACGATCACTTCAGGGTTGCTGGGCTGCACAGCGGTGGACGTGACCACGGCGTCGGCGCCGGCCACGTTGGACGCGGTGTGGCCGACATAGGTCTTGATGCCCAGGGCACCCAGGCGCTTGAGCGTGGCGCTGTCCGACAGGTCGGAGCCGCTGATGGTGTAGCCCAGGTTCAGCAGCACCTCGGCGATGCCGCTCATGCCCGCGCCGCCCACGCCGACAAAATGAATATGTTTGATCGCGTGTTTCATTTCACGAGTTCCTCGCAGGCAGCAACAATGATTTCTGTCGCGCCCGTTTTTTGTAGTTGTTTGGCGGCCTCGGCGCGGCGCACCAGCTCGGGCCGGTCGGTGGTGGCCAGCATCTGTGCCAGCGCCTGTGGCGTCAGTTCACGTTGCTGCACGAGCCAGCCGCCGCCACTGGCGGTCAGGAACTGCGCGTTGGTGGTCTGGTGGTCGTCCACCGCAAACGGGAACGGCACAAACAGCGCGGGCGCACCCACTGCCGCAATCTCGGTCACGGTGCTGGCACCGGCGCGGCAGATCACCAGGTCCGCCTCGGCAAATGCCTCTGCGGTGTCGTCAATGAAAGGCGTCAGCTCGGCCTGCACACCGGCCGCCGCATAGTTGGCGCGCAATTCGTCAATCTGTTTGGCGCCGCTTTGGTGCAGCACATGCGGGCGCTGGTCAGCCGGCGTCAACAGGGCCAGCGCCTGGGGTACCACGTCGTTCAGCGCCTTGGCGCCCAGGCTGCCACCCACGACCAGCACTTTCAATGGGCCTTCGCGGCCCGCAAAGCGCACAGCCGGCTCGGGCTCAGACAAAAAACCGGAGCGCAGCGGATTACCGATCCACTGCCCTGCCTTGAACACGTTGGGGAAAGCAGTGAATACCCGGTCGGCCACACCGGCCAGCACCTTGTTGGCCATTCCGGCCACCGAGTTCTGCTCGTGCAGCACCAGCGGCTTGCCCAGCAACACACTCATCATGCCGCCGGGAAAGCTGATGTAGCCGCCCAGGCCCAGCACCACGTCGGGCTTGACGCGGCGCACCACCCGGATGCTCTGCCAGAACGCGCGCAGCAGTCGCAGCGGCATCAGGGCCAGCGTGATCGGCCCCTTGCCACGTACACCGCCGAAATCAATGGTCTCCAGCGCAATGCCGTGCGGCGGGACCAGGCGGCTTTCCATGCTGTCGGGCGCGCCCAGCCAGTGCACGCGCCAGCCTTTGGCGCGCAACGCATGCGCCACGGCCAGGCCGGGGAAGATGTGTCCCCCTGTACCGCCCGCCATGATGAGTGCACACTTGCTCATGCGCGGCCCCCACGCATGAGAGTGCGGTTCTCATAGTCAATCCGCAACACCACCGCAATCGCCACCAGGTTCATGAGGATGGCCGAGCCGCCATAGCTCATGAGCGGCAGCGTCAGGCCCTTGGTGGGCAGCGCGCCCAGGTTCACGCCCATGTTGATGAAGGCCTGAAATCCGATCCAGATGCCCACACCCTGCGCCACCAGCCCGGCAAACACGCGGTCCAGCGCGATGGCCTGGCGGCCGATGTGCATGATGCGACGTGTCATCCAGAAGAACAGGGTGATGACGATGGCCACGCCGATCAGGCCGAACTCTTCGCCAATGACTGCCAGCAGGAAATCGGTGTGCGCCTCGGGCAGCCAGTGCAGCTTCTCCACACTGCCGCCCAGCCCCACACCAAACACTTCACCCCGGCCGATGGCAATCAGCGAGTGCGACAGCTGATAGCCCTTGCCCAGGGCGTGCTTTTCGCTCCAGGGGTCCAGGTAGGCAAAAATGCGCTCGCGCCGCCATTCGCTCATGGCGATCATCAGGCCGAAGGCCACCACGATCACGGCGGCTATCAGGAAGAACATGCGCGCATTCACACCACCCAAAAACAGGATGCCCATGGCAATCACCGCGATCACCATGAACGCGCCCATGTCAGGCTCGGCCAGCAGCAGCATGCCCACCACGGCCACGGCCACCGCCATGGGCAGCACGGCGCGAAAGAACCGCTCTTTCACGTCCATCTTGCGCACCATGTAGTCGGCGGCATAAATGAGCACGGCAAACTTGGCCAGCTCCGACGGCTGAAAGCTCATGAAGCCCAGCCCGATCCAGCGGCGCGCACCGTTCACGCCCTTGCCAATGCCGGGGATCAGCACCACCACCAGCAGCAACAGCGACGCCACAAACAGCCAGGGTGCGTATTTCTCCCAGGTGGCCAACGGCACCTGGAACGCGACCAGCGCCGCCACAAAGGCAATGGCCAGAAAGATCACGTGCCGCACCAGGAAGTGCGTGTGCGAATAGCGCGCGAACTTGGGGTTGTCGGGCAGAGCGATGGACGCGGAATAGACCATGACCAGGCCGAACGCGAGCAGCGCCACGGTGACCCACAGCAACGGCTGGTCAAAGCCCTGCACGCGGGCGGGCGCGGCGCGGCGCAGGCCGCTCTCGTCGCGACCGAAAATTGCGCCGAACATGCCGCCGAGCCGGGCCGCCAGGGCGTTCATGAGGCGTCCTCCAGCTCAACACCCGCTTCACGGGCGACGGCCCGCACCGCCTCGCGAAACACGCGGGCACGGTGCGGGTAGTTGTCAAACATGTCAAAGCTGGCGCAGGCAGGCGACATCAGCACCGCGTCGCCCGCATGGGCGCGCTGGGTGGCCAGGGCCACGGCCTCGTGCATGTCGGCGGCATCAATCAGGGTGACGCCGCTTTCGGCCAGCACCGCGCGGATCAACGGGCCGTCACGGCCGATGAACACCGCCGCGCGCGCATGGCGCGCCACGGGTGCGGCCAGTGGTGCAAAGTCCTGGCCCTTGCCATCGCCGCCCAGGATGACAACGACCTTTCGTTCCGCCCCAAGCCCTTGCAGCGCCGCCACGGTGGCGCCCACATTGGTGCCCTTGCTGTCGTCGAAGTATTCAATCTCGTTGATGATTCCCACCGGCTCCACGCGGTGCGGCTCGCCCCGGTATTCGCGCAGGCCGTACAGCATGGGACCCAGCGCACAACCCGAGGTCAGCGCCAGGGCGACTGCGGCCAGCGCATTCACGGCGTTGTGCCGCCCGCGGATGCGCAGGGCGTCTGCCGGCATCAGGCGCTGGAAGTGCAGCTCTTCGTCATTGTCCTTGCGCTTCTTCAGCGTCTCGTCGGCCTCCAGCGCGCGCACCAGCCAGGCCATTCCGTTCACGACCTCGATGCCGAAGTCGCCAGGGCGTTGGGGCATGTCGGCGCCGAAGGTCAGATAGCCACGCTGTTCGTACTTGCCGCCCTTCAACCGCACAGGCTCGGGCAGCATCTTCATGACCAGCGGGTCTTCACGGTTGAGCACCATCAGCCCCGTGGGGCCGAACACGCGCGCCTTGGCCGCTGCATACGACTGCATGTCGCCATGCCAGTCCAGATGGTCCTGCGTGACGTTGAGCACAGTGGCTGCGGTCGGCTCGAAGTCGTCCACGCCGTCGAGCTGAAAGCTGGACAGCTCAATCGCCCATACCTGTGGCAGGGGGCGCTCATCGGACTGGGTGTCGATCTTCTGCGCCAGCGTGTCCAGCAGCGGGGGGCCAATGTTGCCGGCCACGGCCACGGCCTTGCCGGCGCGCTCCACCAGCTGGCCCACCAGCGCCGTTACCGTCGTCTTGCCGTTGGTGCCGGTGACAGCCAGCACCGACGGCGCATAACCACTGCCCGCCTTCAGGTCCGCCAGTGCCTGGGCGAACAAGCCCAGCTCGCTGGTCACCCACAGGCCCATGCCACGCGCGGCAACCACCACCGGCGCCACATCTGCCGGTGACAGGCCGGGGCTGCGGAACACGGCGCGGATATCCGAGCCTTCCACCAGCGCGGCCGTGAAAGCACCACTCACAAACTCTGCCTGCGGCAGCTGTTCGCGTAAAGCGTCCAGCTGCGGCGGCGCGGCGCGCGTGTCGGCCACCGTCACCTGCGCACCGCAGCGCGCGCACCAGCGCGCCATCGCCAGGCCGGACACACCCAGGCCGAGGATCAGAACGTGTTGGTCTTTGAGCTGGTTCATTACCTGAGCTTCAATGTCGAAAGACCCACCAGGCAAAGCAGCATGGTGATGATCCAGAAGCGCACGACCACCTGCGTTTCCTTCCAGCCGCTCTTTTCAAAGTGGTGGTGCAGCGGCGCCATCTTCAAAATGCGCCGGCCCTCGCCGTATTTCTTCTTGGTGTACTTGAAGTACATGACCTGCAACATCACCGACAGCGCCTCCACCACGAAGATGCCGCCCATGATGGCCAGCACAATTTCCTGGCGCACGATGACGGCGATGGTGCCCAAAGCGCCGCCCAGCGCCAGCGCACCCACGTCGCCCATGAACACCTGCGCCGGGTGTGTGTTGAACCAGAGGAACGCGAGCCCCGCGCCCGCCATGGCGGCGCAGAAAATCAGCAGTTCGCCCGCGCCGGGAATGTGCGGGAAGAACAGGTATTTGGAGTACACCGAGCTGCCGGTCACGTAAGCAAACACGCCCAGCGCCGAGCCCACCATCACCACCGGCATGATGGCCAGGCCATCCAGCCCGTCGGTCAGGTTCACCGCGTTGCTGGAACCCACGATCACCAGGTAGGTCAGGATGACGAAGCCAAACACGCCCAGCGGGTAGCTCACTTCCTTGATGAAGGGCAGCAGCAAGCCCGCCTTGGGTGGCAGGTTCACGTCAAAGCCCGACTGCACCCAGCTGAAGAACAGCTCCAGCACCTTGAGGTTGGAGCTTTCAGAGATGCTGAACACCAGGTACAGCGCCGCCAGCAGGCCGACGACCGACTGCCAGAAGTACTTTTCGCGCGAGCGCATCCCTTCCGGGTCCTTGTGCACGACCTTGCGCCAGTCGTCCACCCAGCCGATGGCGCCAAAGCCCAGCGTGACCAGCAGCACGATCCAGACAAAACGGTTGGACAGGTCAAACCACAGCAGCGTTGAAGTGGCGATGGACAGCAGGATCAGCACACCGCCCATGGTGGGCGTGCCGCTTTTCGCCAGATGCGTCTGCATGCCGTAGCCGCGCACGGGCTGGCCGATTTTCAGTTCGGTCAGGCGGCGGATCACGAACGGCCCGGCAATCAGCCCGATCAGCAGCGCGGTCATGGCGGCCATCACCGCCCGGAAGGTCAGGTACTGGAACACCCGGAAAAAGCCGAATTCGGGCGACAGGGTCTGCAGCCACTGGGCCAGGCTAAGCAGCATGACGGGTCTCCTCTTGTTGTGTGGATTGCGCCATGGCGGTGATGGCCTCGATCACCCGCTCCATCTTCATGAAGCGCGAGCCTTTGACCAGCACGCTGGCTGCCGTGGGCAATTCGGCGCGTACCGCCGCGTTCAACGCGTCGATGCCGTCAAAGTGCCGCCCACCCATGCCTTGCGCCTGCTCGCCCAGCGTCAGCAGCGTCTCGATGCCGCGTGCGCGCGCATGCCCGCCCACCTCGGCATGAAACTGCGGGCCGTGGTCGCCCACCTCGCCCATGTCGCCCAGCACCAGCAGGCGCGGGCCCGGCAATTCGGCCAGCACATCGATGGCGGCGCGCACGGAATCAGGGTTGGCGTTGTAGGTGTCATCCACCACGGTCAATGTGCGCTCGCCCAGCGTGACGGCGAAAGCGCGCGAGCGGCCCTTGACGGGCGCAAAGCTTTCCAGCCCGCGCGCGATGGCCGACAGGGGTGCACCTGCGGCCAGCGCACACGCGGCGGCCGCCAGCGCGTTGCGCACGTTGTGGCGGCCGGCGATGTGCAGGGAAAACGCCAACGGCCCGGCAGGCGTTTGCACACCCACCTGCCAATGCCCTGACGCCCACTCAGTACCGGCCAGACGGATGTCTGCGTCCGGCCCGCCAAAGCTCAGGCATGCCCGAGCGCCCGCAAGCGCGGCCCACACGGGCGTGTAATCGTCATCCGCCGGAAACACGGCCGTACCCACGGCGGGCAGCGCACTGAGGACGCTGCCGTTTTCGCGGGCCACCGCTTCAATGGTGGCCATGAACTCCATGTGCTCGCGCTGCGCGTTGTTGACCATCGCCACATTGGCGCGCGTGATGTTGGCCAGATAGGCGATCTCGCCGGGGTGGTTCATGCCCAGCTCGATCACGGCCACGCGATGCGACGCGCGAAGGCGCAGCAGCGTCAGCGGCACACCGATGTCGTTGTTCAGATTGCCCTGGGTGGCCAGTGCCGCGTCGGCCTGCCAGGCGCGCAGGATGGACGCGATCATCTGCGTCACGGTCGTCTTGCCGTTGCTGCCGGTCACCGCGATCAGCGGCAGGCTGAACTGGCTGCGCCAGCCCAACGCCAGCTGGCCCAGTGCGATGCGCGTGTCGTCCACCTCAATACCCACAGCACCAGCGGGCACCTTGCCGCGATGCGCCAGCACGGCGGCCGCGCCCTGGGCCAGTGCATCGGCCAGGAAATCATTGGCATCAAAGCGCTCACCCTTCAGCGCCACGAACAGGTCGCCGGGCTGCAGCGTGCGGGTGTCGGTGTGCACGCGCTGCACCGCGGTGGCGCCGTCGCCCACCAGCCGCGCACCGGGCAGCCACTGCAGGGCCTGGGTCAGCGTCATCATGCAGTAGCCCCCCTTTGTGCCAGTGCAGCCCGGGCGTGTTCCAGGTCAGAAAACGGGTGCTTCAGGCCACCGATTTCCTGGTAGTCCTCATGGCCTTTGCCGGCGATCAGCACGACATCGCTGGCTGCGGCCTGCGCCAGGGTGTCGGCAATGGCCAGCGCCCTGTCGGCCTGCACCTGCACACACTGGTGGTGGCTCAGGCCCAGCAGGATCTGGCTGATGATGGCCTCGGGCTTTTCGCCACGCGGGTTGTCGCTGGTCACCACCACGCGGTCGGCATTCTTTTCGGCCACGGCGGCCATCAGCGGCCGCTTGGTCGTGTCGCGGTTACCGCCGCAGCCAAACACACACCACAGCTGGCCGCCGCGTTGGCTGGCCAGCGGGCGCAGCGCAGCCAAGGCCTTGTCCAGTGCGTCGGGTGTGTGGGCGTAGTCCACCGCGACCAGCGGCTGGCCGTCCAGCGCAATGCGCTCCATGCGCCCGGGCACCGGCAGCAGGCCGCCACAGGCCTGCACGGCGGCGCCCAGCGGCACGCCCATGGCGCGCATGGCAGCGATCACGCCCAGCAGGTTGGACACGTTGTACTGTCCCACCAGCTGGGTTTGCAGCGCGTGGCTTTCATCGCCTTCGCACACGCAAAATCGCAGGCCCTGGGTGTCGTAGCCGATGTCGCGGGCCATCAGGCGTGCGGGCATCTCACACGACACTGTCCACAGGTCCAGCGCCGCCTCGTCGAGCGAGGCCGCCAGCTGTGCTCCGCGCGCGTCGTCCAGGTTGATCACGGCAGCGCGCAGGCCGGGCCAGCGAAAGAGTTCGGCCTTGGCTTCCCAGTAGGCCTGCATGGTGCCGTGGTAGTCCAGATGGTCCTGCGTGAAATTGGTGAAGATCGCCACGCGGATGCGCGTGCCGTCCAGGCGCCGCTCGACGATGCCGATGGACGAAGCCTCAATGGCGCAGGCGCGCAGGCCGCCGTCCAGGAAGCGGCGGAACTGGCGCTGCAACAGCACCGGGTCAGGCGTGGTCAGGCCGTTGAACTCCACCTTGGGCGGCACACCCGTGCCCAGCGTGCCCACCACCGCGCACGGAATGGGCGCGGGCTGCTGTACGGCCGACAGGGCCTGCGCCAGCCACCAGGCCGTCGATGTCTTGCCGTTGGTGCCGGTCACGGCCAGCACGTCCAGCTGTTCGGTGGGCGACGCGTAGTACGCGGCGGCGATGGGGCCAGTAGCGGCCTTGAGCTGGCCGTACAGCGCGATGGTGTCGCCGTCAAAGCCCCAGGCATCGGCGCCGCTTTTTTCCACAATGCAGGCGGCGGCGCCCTGGGCCATGGCCGATGGCACGTGCTTGCGGCCGTCGGTGGCCGCGCCAGGCCAGGCAATGAAGCCGTCGCCCAGGCCGATCTTGCGGCTGTCGGTGTGCAGCACGCCGGTGACGCGCTCGCGCAGCCACCGGGCAGCCTGGACGGGGGTGTCGAGTTCGGTCATCAGAACGATTCCTCGACCGCGTTGGCCACGATCTGCGGCTTGACCGCCATGTCGGGCTGCACGCCCATCATGCGCAGGGTCTGCTGCACCACCTCGCTGAACACGGGCCCGGCCACGGTGCCGCCGTAGTAGTGGCCTGCGCTGGGCTCGTCGATCATGACGGCCACGACAATGCGCGGCTTGTCGATGGGCGCCATGCCGGTGAACCATGAACGGTATTTGCCCGCCGCATAGTTCTTGCCGACCTGTTTGCGGGCCGTGCCTGATTTGCCGCCCACCGAGTAACCCACCGTCTGGGCTTTCTGGCCCGTGCCGCCGGGGCCCGCGGCCAACCAAAGCATGTGGCGCACCTGCGCGGCATGCGCCGCCGAAAACACCGGCACGCCCACAGCCGGCGCGTCGCTTTTGAGCATGGTCACGGGAATGATGGCGCCGTCGTGCGCGAACGCGGTGTACGAGCGCGCCATCTGGAACAGCGACGCCGACAGCCCGTAGCCATACGACATGGTCGCCTGCTCGATGGGCTTCCAGCTTTTCCAGGGGCGCAGGCGGCCGGGCACCACGCCGGGGAAGGCAATTTGCGGCTTCTGGCCATAGCCCAGCGCGGTGTAGACGTCCCACATTTCCTTGGGCGCGAGGCGCTGCGAAATCTTGAGTGCGCCCACGTTGCTGGACTTCTGGATCACGCCGTCGACGTCCAGCACGCCGTAGTTGTGGGTGTCATTGATGGTGAAGCCACCCAGGCTGTAGCGCCCCGGCGAGGTGTCGATGATGGTGTTGTGCTTGACCCGGCCCAGCTCCAGGGCGGCAGCCACGGTGATGGGCTTCATGGTGGAGCCGGGCTCGAAGGTATCAGTCAGGGCGCGGTTGCGCAGCTGTTCACCTGTGAGGTTCTGGCGCCGGTCCGGGTTGTAGCTGGGGTAGTTGGCCAGTGCGAGTACCTCGCCGGTGCTGCTGTCCAGCACCACCACGCTGCCGGCCTTGGCCTTGTTGGCAATCACCGCGTCGCGCAGCTTCTGCCAGGCAAAGAACTGCACCTTGCTGTCAATTGACAGTTGCAGGTCTTTGCCGTCGATGGGGGGCACCTGTTCGCCCACGCCTTCCACCACACGGCCCAGTCGGTCCTTGATCACCCGACGCGACCCCGCGCGCCCTGCCAGGTCGTTGTTGAACGACAGTTCCACGCCTTCCTGGCCGTTGTTCTCCACATTGGTGAAGCCCACCACGTGCGCGGCGGCCTCGCCCTCGGGGTACTTGCGCTTGTATTCCTTGCGCTGGTAGATGCCCTTGATGTCCAGCTCGGTGATTTTTTGCGCCACGGTCTCGTCGACCTGGCGCTTGAGCCACACAAAGGTCTTGTCTTCATCGGCCAGGCGCTTGTTCAGGTCGGCCAGCGGCATCTCCAGCAGCTTGGCCAGCTGGCCCAGTTGCGCGGGCGTGGCCTCCACGTCTTCGGGGATGGCCCAGATGCTGGGCGCGGGCACCGACGTGGCCAGCAACAGGCCGTTGCGGTCCAGGATGCGGCCACGGTTGGCCGGCAGCTCCAGCGTGCGGGCAAAGCGCACCTCGCCCTGCTTGCGAAAGAAATCATTGCCGATGACCTGCACCCAGGCAGCGCGCGCCGCAAGGCCCGCAAAGCCCAGGGCGATGGCAGCCACGATGAACTTGCTGCGCCACACGGGCGTCTTGCTGGCCAGCAGCGGGCTGGATGTGTAGAGGACACTGCGGCTGCTCATGGCCGGCCCCCCGAAGCGGCGGCGGGCGCGGCGCTCGCGCTGTACTGCACATACTGCGTGATGGCCGGCGTGGCCGTGCGCATCTGCAGCTGGTCCTTCGCGAGCTTTTCCACACGCCCGGGGGTGGACTGTGCGCGCTTTTCAACCATCAGCCGCTCGGCCTCCACCTCCAGGCGGCGGGCCTCGGTCTGGGCCCGGTCGATCTCGGTGAACAGGCGGCGCGACTCGTACTGGGTGCGCACCAGGTACAGGGCACTGGCCAACACGGCCAGCAGCAGGACCAAATTGAGCCGCGTCACGCCATCACCCCGGTACGCTCGGCCACGCGCATGATCGCGCTGCGCGAACGCGGGTTGCCCTTGACCTCATCCGCGCTGGGCTTGATACGGTCCAGCGCCTTGAGCTTCATGGCCTTGGGCTCGGCAAATGGCGCACGGCGGTCGAACACCTCGCGCGAATGCGCGGCGATGAACTGCTTGACGATGCGGTCTTCCAGCGAGTGGAAACTGATCACCACCAGACGGCCTCCGGGTTGAAGTACATCAAGGCTGGCCTTCAGCGCCTGTTGCAACTCTTCAAGCTCGGCGTTGATGAAAATCCGAAGAGCCTGAAATGTGCGCGTTGCAGGGTCCTGGCCCGGCTCGCGGGTTTTGACCGTGCCAGCCACGAGCTGGGCCAGCTCGGCGGTGGTTGAAACTGGGCCCCGCTCTTGTCGGCGAGCAGCAATCGCCTTTGCAATCTGAACAGCAAACCGTTCTTCGCCATAGTCACGAATCACCTCCGCGATCTGTTGCACATCCGCTGTTGCCAGCCACTGGGCCACACTTTCCCCGCGCGTGGTGTCCATGCGCATGTCCAGCGGGCCATCGAACCTGAAACTGAATCCGCGCGCCGGGTTGTCGATCTGCGGCGAGCTCACACCCAGGTCCATCAGCACGCCTGCGGCGCTTTGCGCCGGCAGTTCGCACAGATGGTGAAAAGCCTCGTGACGGATGGAAAAACGCGCATCCGTGATGCGCGAGGCTTCTGCTATGGCGTCGGTGTCGCGGTCGAAGGCGACCAGGCGGCCCTGCGGACCCAGGCGCGACAGGATCAGGCGCGAGTGGCCGCCGCGGCCGAAGGTCGCGTCGACATAGGTTGCATCCGGATTGTTGAGAAGAGAATCGACTGCTTCGTTCAACAAGACGGTGGTGTGTTGCCATGGGGTGTCCACCGTCTTCTTTCAGAAGGAAAAGTCCTTGAAGACGTCGGGCATTTCACCCTGCATCGCCTTCGCTTCCTGGGTGTCGTAGGTCGCCTTGTCCCACAACTCGAAGTGGTTGCCCATGCCCAGCAACATGATGTCCCTGGAGATGCCGGCGGCTTCGCGCAGCTCGGGTGAGATCAACACGCGGCCCGTGCCGTCCAGCTCCATGTCCATGGCGTTGCCCAAGAACACGCGCTTCCACCATTGCGCCGACATCGGCAGCTCGGCCACGCGCTCGCGAAACTTCTCCCACTCGGGGCGGGGGAAAATCATCAGGCAGCCATGCGGATGCTTGGTGATCGTGAGCTGGCTCTGGGCAGTTGCGCTCAGGACGTCACGATGCCGGGTTGGCACAGAAAGCCGACCCTTTGCATCCAGACTGAGAGACGAAGCCCCTTGAAACACGCCAGTGCACCCTCTTCGCAAGTTGTGCCGCAAATGGAAGCGCCGAAGGCACTTTTCACCACTTAATTGCACTTTTTTGCACTGTATCAGGAAACATCAGCACTGCAACAGGGGTTGCTACAAATTTTTGCAATGAAATCAAGGACTTAGGAGCGTTTCTGCATCCATCGCCAGGTCGAAAAGTGTTCTAAATGAAGCACTTAGCGGGGGGTGTGAAAGTGATGGGTGAGGAGATTTTCACTTTCGCTGGCTTCGCGTCAGGCGGTGCCGGGTTGTTGGTACTCCACCGGTGGCGCGCCAACAGCTTCACTGCAAAGGCGTGCAGTGCAACGAACAACAAGGAGATCAGTCGGTGCGAGGCACCACGCGTGCATGTTCGCTGATGCCGATGACGTTGAAGAACGCCGCCACCAGGCGGTGCACTTCGCTGAACTGGACCTGGCGGCCCTCGCTCTGGCGCGCCGTTACCCAGTTCAGCAGGGTGCCGGCGGCAGAAAAATCGATGCGGATCAGCCGGGCGCAGGAGATCACCATGACGTCGGCGCCCAGCAAGCGGTTTTCCAGGGTATCAAGTGCCTCGGTGGCGTCGCCCAGGATCTGGCCGGCCAGCTCGACCATGGACACGTTGGTCATTTGCGAGTTCAGGGAGGTCATCTGGGTGTCGCCATACGCCGCGCCCAGGCTGGACGGCATGGAGTCGCGAAAGGCCTCGCCGATGATGGTGTGGCCGGCCACATAGCTGCCGTCGGACTGCAGGGGCTTGTATTCGCAGCGCGCGCTGTCCCATGACGGAGGCGACACCTCGTACGTCACGCAGTAGTCCAGCGCGACCAGTTCAAACTCGTCCGGCCTGTGCATGACCCGCAGCACTTCCATGCGCAGGCGCCACCATGCGGCGTTGACGCCCTTGTCGCCCGAGGGCGTGGCCGTCTGCAGCACCTGCTCCAGCACCTCGGCCGCGATAAAGCGCAACTGCACCGGCTGTGCCGCCCACTGGGTGAAAAGCCGGGTCAGCGGCTCTATGGCGGCGTCATCGATGGTGGTGAGCTTGACCCAGCTCAGGCGCCAGGGCGGCGGCGCCTTGGCCAGCGCCGCATTCAGCGCGGCCAGGGTCTGCGTGCCAAAGGTGCCCGGGCAGGTCCAGTCAGCGGCCTGCTGCGAGGCAGGACCCGAGACCGGTGCAGCCGGAGCACCCATACGGCCCACGGCTTCAGGGATGGAAAACCACTGCGGCGCGGAACGGCCAAAGCGGCCTGCAAAGTCAATCGCGACGCTTTCAAAGCGGTCCTGCTGCCCGGTCGCACGGTACAGGTCAAACAGCGTCAGCCAGGTTTCGTCGTGGCCCACGCGTGAGCCCTTGGGGCCCAGCACCTCCAGCAGGCCGGCCTCAGCCCCCCTGTCGTCTCCATTGGCAAAGCGGATGGAAGCCTCTTCAAGCTCAGGGTCGTGGGCGAATTCCTCAACGTCCACAGCGAACAGCTTGGATGCGGAAAAGCCGGTCGTGTTGCCGCCCTCATAGTGGGCTCCCAGCGCACCCGCCGTGGCCGTTGAGCCTGCCACGGGTACACGCGTCATGGCCGGCGGGGGCGGGGGCACCGGGCGGGCCAACGACGGCGCGGGGGGGCGTGTCTGCGGGGCGGGTGCAGCCTTGGCAGACGGCGGCACGGGCGTGGCCGACACAAACGGCGGCATCATGGGTGCCTGCGCGGGCGGCGGCACGGTGGCGGGCCCCTTGTCGGTGAGCAACGGCGAGGGCTCGGTGGGGGTATAGGGTTTGGAGTTGCCGGGCAAATCCAGCGGAATGCTGGTGGTGCCCACCTGGGAGGTCGCGCCGGGGAAATTGGAGGTGCGCAGGGACGAATCGCCGTGCTTGGTCTTCCACCACTGCATCGACATCTGGGCCTCGATCTCGTCGATCTTCTTGAGCGTCATGGCCCTGTCGTCGGGCTTGGACGGCATGGAGCTCTGGAAGAACGAAGGCCGTGCTGCCGGGTCCTGCCCCGCCATGACCTCGCTGCGACGCATCTTGCGCAGCATGTCGAACTCGCGCTTGCGCACGAAGTCGTTGCGCCGCTTGCGCTCAATCATCTCCTTGAGCATCTGCTTGGAGTAGGTACTCTCCCGATCGGTCTCCTGCTGGTCCAGGTCGGCCCAGTTGGTGGTCGGGTTACGGACGAACTTGACTACCTTTGACAGGAGCCCGTTGTTTTCGTCCTTGGCCATAGCGCGCTGGCTCCTGACTACTCGGAGAAAATCCAGTTGCCGCCGGGCCGCCCCAAGGCAACTGCGGCCCACCCAGGGGGCAGCGCAGCACACGAAGTGGCAAGCGTGGGGGCCATATCAGTCGCCGAACATCTTCTGCTTGAGCTCGCGGCGTTGCTGGGCTTCAAGCGACAGGGTGGCCG
Source organism: Ramlibacter sp. 2FC (assembly GCA_943372515.1). Classification (GTDB taxonomy): domain Bacteria; phylum Pseudomonadota; class Gammaproteobacteria; order Burkholderiales; family Burkholderiaceae_C; genus RAM1. Next base: position 54,470 of record CALRYY010000018.1, read on the forward strand.
TAGGGCGGGCCAGCAGGCGGCCCACACCAATGGGCTCGCCGGTTTCGTCGCAGTAGCCGTAGTCGCCGGCATCAATGCGGGCGATGGACTGCTCGATCTTCTTGAGCAGCTTGCGCTCGCGGTCGCGCGTGCGCAACTCCAGGGCGTGCTCTTCCTCGATCGTGGCGCGGTCAGCCGGGTCGGGAACGATCACGGTGTCTTCGCGCAGGTGCTCAGTGGTCTCGCCCGCGCTGGCCAGGATGTCCTGCTTGAGAACCGACAGCTTGAGGCGAAAAAACGCCATCTGCTTGTCGTTCATGTATTCCGAATCAGGCATCGCGATGACTTCGGCGTCCGTCAGCTGGTCTGCTGTCTTGGACTTCCAGTTGTTGGCGAGCTTGGGGTCTTTCTTGGCGACGGTGGGTATCGGGTGCACGAGTACGGGTGAAGACATTGTCTGGGTGTAGCTTGATTTGGCAGCGGTGGAGGCCACCGATTGCGCCATGGAGGGCACAGTGATCTGGGCAAGACGGGACGAGGGCTTGGGAGCCTTCGCGGGGGCTGCCGCAGCAACCGGTGCCGGGGGCTTGGCCACGACGGATGCTGCTGCGGGAGCGGCGGATTTTACGGCAGCCTTGGCTGCCTTGTTGACGGATGCCTGCACTTTGATGGGGGCCTTGCTCGCGGGAGCTGTTTTGGGTACTGGCTTGGCGGCCGGCTGGACTGCTGCTTTTTTGGCAGCCGGCTTGGCTTTGACGGCGGGTTTTGCTGCTGGTTTAACTGCGGGTTTGGCTTTGGCTGCTGGCTTCGCGACCGGCTTTTTGGCCACGGGTTTGGCTTTGACTGCCGGTTTGGCAGGGGCCTTTTTGGCGGGGGCTTTCACTTCCTGTCTCCTCGCGGCGCCGGCAACTGCATGGGCTTCACGCGTGCCTGCAGACCTGCTTTGTTCTGATGACGTGGGACCTTCATGACTGCGAGTTATACCCCGATTGTCTGCCCGCGCGGACGCAGGGCGCGGGTTTTCACGGGCGCGATCACCCTGCGCCTTGCCAAAGCCGAAGCCCATCAGTTGCAGAATCGAGACAATCATTTGGCTCCCCAACCAAAAACCGGAACGGGACTGCGGCCCCTGCCCCTCTGTGGGGTCCGCAAAAGGCCCCTAGCCTAACTCAAATAAGGCACTGTTCCAGACCCTGCAGGAAAATGTCTTTGGGCAGGTCGATGCCGATGAACACCATCTTGCTGATCCGCGTTTCACCCTGCGCCCATTGCGGTCCCAGGTCGCTGCCCATGAGCTGGTGCACGCCCTGGAAGATCACCTTGCGCTCGGTGCCCTGCATGTTCAGCACGCCCTTGTAGCGCAGCATGCGCGGGCCATAGATGTTGACGATGGCGCCCAGGAAGTCTTCCAGCCGCGCGGCGTCAAACGGGCGGTCGGACTTGAACACGAAACTTTTGACGTCGTCGTCGTGGTGATGGTGGTGACCATGACCTTCATGCGCGTGCGAAGGATGGTCGCAGTGTTCGCCATGTTCATGCTCATGGTGGTCATGACCGTGGGCATGACCGTGATCGTGGTCATGGTGGTCGTCCTTGAGGAAATCAGGGTCGATGTCCAGCTTGGCGTTGAGGTTGAAGCCGCGCAGGTCGAACACGTCCTTGATGGCCACTTCCCCGAAGTGCACGGCCTTTTGCGGGGCGCGCGGGTTCATGTGCTTCAGGCGGTGCATCAGCGCGTCGGTCTCGCCTTGCGCCACCAGATCGGTCTTGCTGATGAAGATCTGGTCGGCAAAGCCCACCTGGCGGCGCGCTTCCTGGCGGTCATTGAGCTGCTGGGCCGCGTGCTTGGCGTCCACCAGCGTCAGGATGGAGTCCAGCAGGTAGCTTTCGGCGATTTCGTCGTCCATGAAAAACGTCTGCGCCACCGGGCCGGGGTCGGCCAGGCCGGTGGTCTCGATCACCACCCGGTCAAAGTCGATTTCGCCCTTGCGCTTTTTCTGGGCCAGGTCCTGCAGCGTGGAGCGCAGGTCTTCGCGGATGGTGCAGCAGATGCACCCGTTGCTCATCTGGATGATCTGCTCCTTGCTCTCGGTCACCAGGATGTCGCTGTCGATGTTTTCTTCACCGAACTCGTTTTCAATCACGGCGATCTTCTGGCCGTGGGCTTCGCTGAGCACCCGTTTGAGCAGGGTGGTTTTACCCGAGCCCAGGAAGCCGGTGAGGATGGTGGCGGGGATGAGACTCATGGTGTTGGACTGTGCTTCGGAGGTGGGGCAGTTTAGCGGGGTATTGTTTTGCTTTGTTTTTATGGTTTCTTTGGTTGGGCTCTACCTTTTCTTTCCCCCCCTATCCCCCCCCGCCCCCTTTCCGCCCCCGCCGGGGCGGAAAGGGGGAGCCTGGATTCGACCTCTTCGCGCCGGCTACCTGAAGAACCGGGGTGGCGCTGCGATACGCCTTAGTCCGCCACGGCGCATGCCTGCTGTTGGGGCAGTGGCCGACAACACTGCAGGCTCCGCCCCCACTGCTGGCGCTGGCCGTGGAGCGCGGTGGCATA
>CALRYY010000019.1:0-56876 GCA_943372515.1 Ramlibacter sp. 2FC
GTCCACATGCAGCATCGCCAGGGCCGAGTCGTATTCGTAGTGGCCTGAATCAAACAGGCCCACCACCGTCATCTGCTTCAGGCGCGGCACCACACCGGCCGGCGTGACCTGGCCGCTGGGGGCGATCAGCGTCACCACATCACCCTCGCGCACGCCCAGCATCCGGGCCAGCTCACCGCCCAGCACAATGCCAAAGCTGCCAGGCTGCAAACGCGACAGCACCGTGTCTTTCAGCACGCCTGCCAGGTCGGTTACTTCGGGTTCGCGCGCGGGGTCGATGCCGCGCACCAGCACGCCCTTCATGTCTTCACCCCGCGCCAGCAGCGCCTGGGCCGACACAAACGGCGCCACGCCCACCACCTGCGGGTGACGGCGCACCTCGCCCATGATGCGGTTCACATCGGGCAGCGCGCCGTTGCCGGGCTCAAAAATCTCGATGTGCGACACCACGCTGAGCATGCGGTCGCGCACCTCTTTCTGAAAGCCGTTCATCACCGACAGCACGATGATCAGCGCCGCCACCCCCAGGGCAATGCCCAGCATGGACACGCCCGAGATGAAAGAGATGAAGCCGTTGCGCCGGGTGGCGCGGCCTGCGCGGGTGTAGCGCCAGCCCAGGGCCAGCTCGTAGGGAATCTGCATGAAGGGGCAATCGTAAGCTGGCCGGATTGTTACATCCCGGACAATAGCGCCCATGTCGGACAGCACCCACTTGTTGATTCCCTTTGCCACCAGCAGTTCCGAGGGCTGCCGCGAAGCATTGCGCACCCTGGCCCTGCCCCACTTGGAAAAGCTGCTGGCGCGCCTGACTGCGACCCAGACCGATACCGGGGCCGAAGACGCACTGAGCCCACCGCACGAGCGGGCGCTGGCGCGCGCCTACGGCCTGGCCGCGCCCGACGGCTGCCTGCCCTGGGCGGCCTGGCAGGCCCATGAAATGGCACGCGGGACCGATGCCGGCGACCCCGGCCAGGCCTGGGCCTGGATCACCCCGTGCCACTGGCGCATGGGCCGCGACCATATCCTCATGCTCCATCCCCTGACCCTGCAGCTGGACGCACAGGACGCGCGTACGCTGGTCGACGCGATGCGGCCTTTTTTTGCGCAGGACGGCATCACGCTGGAATACGACGCGCCGACCCAGTGGCTGGCCCGCGGCGAACTGTTTCGCAGCCTGCCCACCGCGTCGCTGGACCGCGTGGTGGGCCGCGACGTGAACGCCTGGATGGCACGTGGCGACGCGGCGCGCACGCTGCGCCGGCTGCAGGCCGAAATGCAGATGCTGCTTTACACCCATCCGCTGAACGAAGAACGCGAACGCGGCGGGTTGTTGCCTGTCAACTCGTTCTGGGCCAGCGGCACCGGCGCACTGGCACCGGGCGCCGGCGCATTGCCCTCGGGCCTGCGCATGCCGCATTACCTGCGCGATGCCGCGCTGCGTGGCGACTGGGCCGCCTGGGCAGACGCCTGGCGGCAACTGGATCAAGGCGAATGCCTGCGGCTGCTGGGTGAGCTGGACAGCGGCCGCCAGGTGACCCTCACGCTGTGCGGCGAGCGCAGCGCACAGACATTTCAATCACTGCCCAGAAGCCTGTTTCGCCAGCTGTCCAGCCGGCTGGCGCGCACCCCCCTTTCCACCTGGCTGGACCCGCTATGAAAATTTTTGCCAGAGATGTTCCGCCCCGCGCAGCCTGGGCGCTGGAGCAGGCCGGTATCCACCCGTTGCTGGCGCGCCTGTATGCCGCGCGCGGCGTGTCCAGCCGCGACGAGCTGGACGATGGCCTGGCCCGGCTGCTGCCGCCCGCCGCCATGATGGGCGCGCAAGCCGCCGCTGTGCTGCTGGCCGACGCCATCCGCGACAACCAGCGCATGTGCGTGGTGGCTGATTACGACTGCGACGGCGCCACCGCCTGCGCCGTGGCCGTGCGCGGCCTGCGCCTGCTGGGCGCACAGCACGTGGGCTACCTGGTGCCCGATCGCGTGGTGGATGGCTACGGCCTCACGTCGCCCATTGCGCAGCGCGTGAAAGACAGCGACGCGCAACTGCTGATCACCGTGGACAACGGCATTGCCAGCGTGGACGGCGTGGCCACGGCCAACGATCTGGGGCTGAAAGTGCTGGTCACCGACCACCACCTGCCCGGCGCGCAGCTGCCCGCGGCCAGCGTCATCGTCAACCCCAACCAGCCGGGCTGCACGTTTGAGAGCAAGTCCATGGCGGGTGTGGGCGTGATGTTCTATGTGCTGCTGGCGCTGCGCTCCGAGCTGCGTACGCGGGGCGTTTTTGACCAGGCCAGCCAACCTAAGCTGGATGCGCTCTTGCCACTGGTGGCGCTGGGCACCGTCGCCGACGTGGTGCGCCTGGACGCCAACAACCGGCGCCTGGTGGCGCAGGGTCTGCGGCGCATCCGCGCCGGGGCCATGCCCGTGGGTGTGGCGGCGCTGTTCAAGGCCGCAGCGCGCGATGCGCGCGTGGCGACTACGTTTGACTTTGGCTTTGCCTTGGGGCCGCGCATCAACGCTGCGGGCCGGCTGGACGACATGACGCTGGGCATTGAATGCCTGCTGACCGATGACCCCGTGCGCGCGGCCGAGCTGGCGCAGCGCCTGGACGGCATCAACCGCGAGCGCCGCGAGATTGAAGGCGGCATGCGCGAACAGGCCATGCTGATTGCCGAATCGCTGTTTGACGAAGACGCCGACGGCGAGCAACAACCGCCGGCGGCCATTGTGGTGTTCGACCCCGACTTCCACGAAGGCGTGGTGGGCATCGTGGCCGGGCGCATCAAGGACAAGCTGCACCGGCCCACCTTTGTGTTTGCCGCCAGCCAGGCGCCGGGCAAAGAGCATGAGCTCAAGGGCTCCGGCCGCTCCATCCCCGGCTTTCATCTGCGCGACGCGCTGGACCTGGTAGCCAAGCGCCACCCTGGTGTGCTGTCACGCTTTGGCGGGCACGCCATGGCGGCAGGTTGCACGCTGGACGAAGAGCAACTGGTCACTTTTGAAGAAGCCTTTACGCAGGTGGCACAGGAATGGCTGGACGCCGCCACGCTGATGCGCCGCATCGACACCGACGGGCCGCTGGCGCCCGAATACCGCCGCACCGACCTGGTTGACACGCTGCATGCCGAGGTGTGGGGCCAGGGCTTTGCGCCGCCGATGTTCAGTGAAGAGGTGGAGGTGGTCTCGCAGCGGCTGGTGGGCGAGAAGCACCTGGCGCTCAAGCTGCGCCATCAGGGCCAGCCGGTGGACGGTATCTGGTTTGGCCACACCGAACCGTTGCCGGCGCGGGTGAAGCTGGCCTTTCGCCTGGACGCCGATGAGTGGCAGGGTGTGAAACGCGTGCGCTTCCTGGTGGAAGCGGCTGAAATCTAGGAGTGGACCGACGCACGGGCCCAGTGCCGCGCATCGTCAAAGTACGAAAACAGCTGCACGGCCACGGCGCGCAGGCGCGCATCGTCCATGGTGTGGGCGCGGGCCAGTTGCCACAGGGCGTACTCGCGGTCACCCAGCATCATGGCCGAGCTGACGCAGCGCCCGTGGCCTGCCATCTGCAGCGTGAAAGTGGCAAGCAGTTCCGTCGGCCAATAGCGGGGTTCGCCCAGCCCGTGCTGCTCGTGCGGCGGGCCGGGCGGGGCCATCAGCGGTGACGCTGTGCAAACATCGATGGAGGCAGTTGCGTTGGCCATGATGGACTCCTGGTGAGGATGGAGTCACTGTAGTCCTGGGGCCCCCGCCCGCACAGTCAGCGGCACGGCCTTTGCGTTGTCAGACGACAGCGCACCGGCCCGGGGAGCCTTCAGCGCAGACGGTCCAGATCGCGTTCGGCGTCGCGTAGCCGGTCGCGTGCCCGGCGCTGGTCGTAGTCCAGGTCGCGCAGCTCTTCGCGCCGGCGGCGGCGCTCTTCATCGGTCCTGGCCTCAGCCAGGCGGTCTTCCAGCGTGCGGCGGCGCTGGTCCATGGTGCGCAGGTCGGCCCGCGCGCGGTATACGTCCATGCCCATGGCGTGGCGGCGGCGGAATTCAGCGTCAATGCCGGCAGCACACACCCCGTGGTAGGTCTTGCCCTGCAGGCCCAGGCGGGCGGCGTTGTCCAGCCGGCAGTATTCAGGCAGGCCCTGGTTGCGCCCCTGCAGGTACAACGGCGCATTGGCCGTCACGCCGGCTTCGGCGCAGGCCTTGGTACGGCGGTCCAGCAGGGACAGCGGCTCGCCGGCCAGGCCGTCGCGCAGGCCCACATCGCGCCAGTTGGCCGTGCGGCATTCGTCGCCGGACATGGTGGTGCAGGCCTGCAGCAAAGCCAGAAGGAAAACAGGAATAAAAAGGCGCAAGGATCGGGTCATGCCCCCGATTATTCCCGACGCGCAGGAGCTCAGCGGCTGTAGTAGGCCACAGGCATCATGGCCGACAGCTGGTTGCGGCCATGGGCCGGCCAACCGGCACGCACCACCTGGGCCGACTCACCTGCGCGTGGCAGCGTGGGGGGCTGGAACGTGGCGGCCACCTGGCTGGCACAAGCGGCGTAGCTCGCGCGCGGGTCGCTGTCCAGGCAGTCCATCACGGCCTGGTGCTGCGTCTTGACCGATGCGTGGCGGGCCTGGGCGGACTGCACCTGAGCGGCGCACACAATGTACATGGACGACAGCAGCGCCCCGATCACCACGGCCACAGCGGCCAGGAACAGGCGCTCGCGGGGGGCATCGGCCATCTTGTTGAGCAGGTCGGGCAGCATCTTGAAACTCCAGTGACGTTGGAATGAATGCTAGAAACAGTGCCCCGGCTTGCGATTCGGCGCAAAGCCTGTCGTGATGTAGGACAGAATCCCAACACCCATGACCGCCACACCCACCGTGCTGGACAGCACCCAGACCGCCGCCGCCTTGCCCTGGGGCGCATTGGCTACGGAAATCGAAAACCTCCTGCAAGACCCCGCCGTCCAGGTGCCCGCGCGGCTGGTTCAGCCTTTGCCCGGCGGCGGCAGCCTGTTTGTGATGCCCGCGCTGGACGCGCGCGTGGCCATCACCAAACTCATCACCTTCACGCCCGCCAACGCGGGCACGGGCCGCGCCACCATCCAGGGCGACGTGGTGGTGTTTGACGTGGCCACCGGCGAGCGCCGTCTGATCCTGCATGGCCCCACCGTGACGGCGCGGCGCACCGCCGCCGTGTCGCTGCTGGCGGCGCAGCGACTGGCGTCCAACACCCAGGGGCCGCTGCTGGTCGTGGGCGCCGGTGTGCAGGGCATGGCACACCTGGAGGCCTTTGCCGCCGGCCTGAAGGTGCGCGAGGTGCAGGTGGCGTCGCGCAGCCAGGCCAGCGCCGCAGCGCTGGTGCGCCATGCGCAGGCACTTGGGCTGGACGCCCGGGTGGTGACTGACCCCAACGCCGCACTGGCCGACTGCCCCCTGGTGGTGACCTGCACACCGGCAGCCGAGGTGGTGCTGCGCGGCACGCCGCGTGAAGACGCTTTTGTGTCGGCCGTGGGCGCATTCACGCCAAAGATGGTGGAGCTGGCGCCCCGCCTGTGCCGCCACTTTGCCGAACTGGGCACGGTGGTGGTGGACACCACCGATGCGCAACACGAAGCGGGTGACTTGCTTCAGGCGGGGCTGGACGTATCCGTGTTCCCGTCACTGGCCGAAGTGGTGCGCGGCACCGCGCCTGCAATGCATGGGCCGGTGCTGTTCAAAAGCTGCGGCTGGGCGGGGTGGGACCTGGCGGCGGCGCGGCTGGCCCTGCCTCTCAACAGTCAATCCTGATACCCCGCTTCTCGCTGGTGCCGCACGGCCAGCACGGAGGCTGCGTCCGCATCTTTGTCATAGATGTACAGCGCAAGGTAACCCGTGTTGCCGCGCGAGATCACCAGTTCCCGCATCCCCTTGCCTGACGGCCGACCTACAAGCGGGTGCGCCTTGAGTATTTCAAGACCCTGCGCGATCAGTTGCGCGGTGCGTGCGGCTTCTTGCGGGAGGTGGTCCGCCAGGAAATCACACAGGCGATCAATGTCGTCCAGCGCCCCCACCGTCACCAGCAGCCTTGTCATTGGCCAGACTTCAGGATCGTCTTGATGGCTTTCAGCCTTGGCCGGGCAGCGCGTTCACCCCGGGCCCTGGCATTCAGATAGGCAATCACATCGTCACCGTCAAACGCCTTGCCACTGGCGATCATCCGATCGCGGGACTTGAGGGCCTCATCAACAAATGCGTCGTGCTTTTCCTCGCTCTGCAGCCGGGCTTCAATAGCCTCCACCATGAACGCGTGCGGTGAAGTGCCCCTGCCAGCGGCCAGGGTCTCAATGCGGATTCGGGTCGTGTCCGGCAGCTTGACAGATACAGTGCGCATGGCGGCTCCTTTGATGGTATTACCATGGTAACACCATCTTCCATCCAGACCGGCTGTCACGCCTGTGGGCGGTGCTAGCATTGCCACGCCGACCCGCCGCACCTGCACCCGATGCCCACCGAGGAACCACAATGAGTCACGAGGATGTTGCCAAGCCAAGCGCCCTGATTGGCTGGCATTCGATGTTCATGGGGGTGGCGCTGCTGGCGTCGGCCCGCTCCAAGGACCACCGCACCCGCAACGGCGCGTGCATCGTGTCGCCCGACCACCGGATCATCGGTGTGGGCTACAACGGCCTGCCGCGCGGCTGCGACGACCATGACCCCGTTTACTGGTCCGACGACGACAGCGACCCTTTCCATTCGCGGCACAGCTATGTGGTGCACGCCGAGATCAACGCCATGCTCAACTGCGTGGTGCTGCCGCTGACCAACGCCACCATCTACACCACCCAGTTCCCCTGCCCGCGCTGCGCGCAGGCCGTCATCCAGGCGGGCATACGGCGCGTGGTTTTTCTGCGCGAAAAGCCGCACCATGCCGGGGCCAATGCCGCCGCCGTCAAGATGTTTACCGCCAGCGGGGTGGCGTGCGAGGCACTGGAAGCGGTGGACGCCGAGGCGTCCGGCTGGTCTCACCGCCTGGGCGAATTTGTGACTACGGCCAAGCCCAGCGAAGAGGATGTCTGAGCCTACGCCGCGTCTGACCATACGCCGCGGCCAATAGCCGGCATACGCGCAGCGTCATGCCGCTGCCACGGGAACGCTTCATGCTTGTGGGTTGGGACTACCGGAGTTCACCCATGCCCAAGATCTCTTGTTTATTGCCCTGGACGCTGGCCCTTTTGGGTATCGCGGCCCATGCCCAAACCCCCGTGGACCCCAGCCGCCAGGCGCAAGACCCCTGCCGCGCCGAGGTGTCCCGGTTTGAGCAGGCCATTGGATTCATCCGCCAGAACCAGGGCGCGCAGGCCGCGTCCGAGATCAAGGAAAAGCTGTTGCCTGCCAAGCTGGAAAACGAGATCCTGTTCAAGGACGGCTACTGCGGGCTGGCCCGCTATATCCGCGACAGGAAACTCAGCCGCTGACAGCCCTCAGCTGGCGATATGCGTTCGGGCAATGACCCGGTCGTCGCCCAGCACGATCAGCGCAAACAGCAGCTCGTCCAGGTTGGCTGCCTGCGCTGTCTTGCGCGCCAACAGGGGTGTGGCCTGCGGGTTGAGCACCACAAAGTCGGCCTCGCAGCCCGGCTGCAGGTTGCCAATGGTGCCGGCAAGCCCCAACGCCTGTGCGGCGCCCGCCGTGTGTTGCCACCACAAGGCCTGCGGGCTCAGACTCAGGCCCGGCTTGGTCTGGCCTTCACGGCCAACGTAATACGCCGCCAGCATGGTGTGAAAGGGGCTGAAGCTGGTGCCCCCGCCCACGTCGCTGGCCAGACCGTACTGGAAGCCAATGCGGTCTGCGCCTTCATAGTCAAAAAAGCCGCTGCCCAGAAACAGGTTGCTGGTGGGGCTGACGGCGGCTGCCGCACCGGTTGCGCGCATCAACGCACGGTCTTCGTCGTCAAAGTGGATGCAGTGCGCGTAGATGGCGCGCTCGCGCATGAGGCCAAAGTCGTCGTAGACGGACAGGTAGCTGCGCGCCGTGGGAAACAACTCGCGCGCCCATTTGATTTCGTCCTTGTTCTCGGCCACATGCGACTGGATCCACACGCTGGGGTATCTGGCAGCCAGCTCACCCGCACCGCGCAGCTGCGCCTCGGTGCAGCTGGGTGCAAAGCGCGGTGTGATGGCATAGCCCAGGCGGTGTTTGCCGTGCCACTTGTGGATCAGGGATTCGGTGTCGGCCAGGGACTGTTCGGCCTCATCACGCACACCGTCGGGTGAATGGCGGTCCTGCAGCACCTTGCCCGCGATCATGCGCAGGCCGCGCTGCTGCGAAGCACCCATCAGCGCATCGACGGATGACGGGTGCGAGGTGCAGAAGGTCAGCGCGGTGGTGACGCCGTTGCGCTGCAGCTCGTCCAGGAACACCGTGGCCACATCCTGCGCATAGGCTGCGTCGGCGAAGCGGGATTCATGGGGGAAGGTGTAGTTTTCCAGCCAGGGCAGCAGGCCCTCGGCCGGCGAGCCGATCACGTCGGTCTGCGGAAAGTGGATGTGCAGGTCCACAAAGCCCGGGGCGATGATCTGGCCGCGCAGGTCTTCGACGGCAACACCGGGGTAGTTGGCGGCCAGCGCGCTGTAGGCACCCACAGCGCGCACCACCTGCTGGCCCGTGGCATCGGGGCCGGTGACCAGCAGGCCGTCTTGTTCGTAGATGGCAGAACGGTCGTCGGCAAAACGCAGGATGGCGGAACGGTAGGCTTGCATCGGGAAATGGATCCCGGGTCAAGCCCGGGATGACGTGATCAATGGATCACGTCATTTTGCCGCCTTGCCCTGCACGCCGGATACAAGAAAGTTCATAGACAGTATCTGTGCATCTGTCATGGCCATGCCTGCGGGCAGCACGGCCTTGCCTTCGTTGTCGGTGATCGGGCCGGTGAAGGGGTGCAGCTTGCCGCTGGCAATGTCGCGCTGGCGCGCCAGCACTTCGTCCTGCACCGCTTTGGGTACCCTGGCGCCAAAGTCGCCGACGCGGATCATTCCCTCTTTCACGCCGCCCCAGACGTTGCCGCTCTTCCAGCTGCCATCCAGCGCGGCGCGTGCGCGCTGGGTGTAGTAGGCACCCCACTGGTGCGTGACCGCCACGATCTGCGCGTCGGGCCCCGCTTTGCGCATGTCAGAGTGGTAGGCCACCGCCATCTTGCCGCGCTCCTGTGCGGCGGCCATGACCGCCGTGGAGCCAGTGTGAAAGGCGATCACGTCCACGTCCTGGTTGAACAGGCTCATGGCTGCGTCGCGCTCGCGCGGCGGGTCGAACCAGGCGTTGAGCCACACCACCTTGACTTGCGCCTGCGGGTTGACCGAACGCAGCCCCAAGGCAAAGGCATTGATGCCCTGCAACACCTCGGGGATGGGAAAGCCCGCCACGTAACCGGCCACATTGGTTTTGGTCATGCGACCGGCGGCAATGCCCGCCAGGTAGCGGCCTTCGTAGTAGCGGGCATTGGACGTGGCCACATTCGGCGCGGTCTTGTAGCCGGTGACGGATTCGAACCTGACGTTGGGGAAGTCCTTGGCTACCTTGAGCGTGGGCTCCATGTAGCCAAAGCTGGGCGTGAAGATGAGTGTGTGGCCCTGCTGGGCCAGGTCGCGGATCACGCGTTCGGCGTCGGCGCCTTCGGCAACGTTTTCCACGAAGCTGGTCTGGACTTTGGCGCCCAGGGCTTCTTGCACGGCCTTGCGGCCTTCTTCATGCTGGCGTACCCAGCCCGCTTCGGTGATGGGCGCGACATAGACAAAGCCGGCCTTCAAGGGGCCGGTAGATTGGGAAAAAACAGGAAGTGAAAAACAGGCGGCCGCAAGCGCGGCTACGAGGTTTTTATACATGGTGGTCCTCTACATGGCCCCGGAACAGACAAACAAAAAGGCCGCCGGGGCGCGACCTTGATGCGCTTGATTTTACCCGGCGCGCGCGAAGGCCTCGTCCAGCCGGGCAATGAACCCCTGCTTTGCCGCTGCATCCACAAAGCTCGCCTCAAAACTGTTGCGCGCCAGCGTCCAGGCGTGCTGCGCCGTGAGGCCCGTGGCGGCAAAGGTCTGGGTGAAGTTCTCGTTGATATAGCCGCCAAAGTACGCCGGGTCGTCGGAGTTGACAGTGGCCATGAGCCCGGCGTCCAGCAGCGCGCCCAGGTTGTGCTGGGCCAGCGTCGGGAACACGCACAGTTTCAGGTTGGACAGCGGGCACACCGTGAGCGGGATGCGGTCCTGGGCCAGCCGCTTCATCAGCGCCGGGTCTTTGGACGACTGCACGCCGTGGTCCACCCGCTCGACCTTCAACAGGTCCAGCGCGGTCCACACGTATTCAGGGGGGCCTTCTTCGCCCGCGTGGGCCACCAGGTGAAAGCCCAGCGCACGGCAACGCGCAAACACCCTGGCAAACTTTTCTGGCGGGTGGCCAACCTCGCTTGAATCGAGCCCCACGCCCACGAACTTGTCCCGATAAGGCAGCGCCTGCTCCAGCGTGGCAAAGGCATCCTCTTCACTCAGATGGCGCAGGAAGCACAGGATCAGCAAGGCACTGACGCCCAGCTTGTCTTTCGCATCCACACACGCGCGGTGCAGGCCGTTGATGACGGTCTCCATGGCCACGCCGCGCGCGGTGTGGGTCTGCGGGTCAAAGAACATCTCGGTGTGCAGCACGTTGTCGGCCTGCGCGCGCAGCAGGTAGGCCCAGGCCATGTCGTAGAAGTCCTGCTCTTTGAGCAGCACGCTGGCACCGGCGTAGTAGATGTCCAGGAAGCTCTGCAGGTTGGTGAAGGCATAGGCGCGGCGCAGGTCCTCCACGCTGGCATAGGGTATGGCCACGCTGTTGCGCTGCGCCAGCGCAAAGATCAGCTCGGGCTCCAGCGAGCCTTCGATGTGCATGTGCAGCTCGGCCTTGGGCATGCTGCGCAGCAGGGCCGGCAGGCGGTCAGCGGAAATGGAGGGGAAGGTGTTCATCAGCAAACTCCAAAGGTGATGCCCAGTTGTTTCAGGTGGCGGCGGTAGGCGGACGATGCCTTGTCGGCGGCAGTATGCAGCTCTGCGCGCAGATCCAGTGGCAGCCGCGCGGGGCGTTGCGATTCCAGCACCGGCTTGTCCTGCATGAAGATGCCATGCTGGAACGCGCGCAAGGTGTCGTCGGCAGATTCAAAGTCGGCCACGGCCAGGCGAAACCACACGCGGCTGGTCTCGGGCGTGAGCGGGCAGATGTACAGCGCAATCGACTCACGGTAGCCGGCAATGGCCACTGTGGCCGCGTCGGGCACCTTGGTCAGCACCGCCGCGTAGGGCGCGGTTACTTCGTAGGTGTATTCCACCTGCGCGGGCGCAGTGGAATGCAGGTTGGACTGCGGCTGCCAGGCCTTGCACTGCGTGGCCAGCAGGCCGGTGGGGGTGGGCTGCACGGTGTAGTCGTCAATGCCTGTCGCGCTGCGCATGCCCAGCGAGCCTTCATGCACAAAGCCAAAGTGCGCCATGTCCAGGAAATTTTCAATGATGCGCGGCGCGCTGGCGGCCACGTCGTAGGGACCGCAGTTGAGCTTGCGAAGGCGGCTATCGGCTTCAGCAGTGAACACGGGCAACGCGGTATCGCCATCCGCCAGCCGCACCCACACCAGCCCATGCGCCTCCTGCGCCGCATAAACCTGCGCGCAATGCGTGGCCGGCGGCGTAAAGGCAGGCAGCGCCGGCACCAGCACACACTGCCCCGACGCCGCAAACTGCCAGCCGTGGTAGGGGCACTCCAGCCGCCCGCCCTGCACCCGCCCCAGCGACAGCCGCGCCCCGCGGTGCGGGCACTGGTCGCGCCAGGCGTGCACGGCACCGGCCGCGTCGCGCCACAGCACCAGGTCGTGACCCAGCAGTTGCGCGGCCACGGGCGTGCCAGCCACATCGGCCGACTGCGATACGGGATGCCAGAGTAATTCTTCAATCATGTGCAGAAACAAAAAAGGGCCGCCTCACGGCGACCCTTCCAGAATGCGTGGATCCGGCTCAGCCGGTCCACTGCATTGCCCCCCAGTGGGGGGAGGCGCCGAAGGCGCTTCGGGGGGCGTCTTACTTCTTATCGCCAGGGACCTTGCCCTCAACACCCTTGACGTAGAAGTTCACGCCGCCCAGGAACTTGTCGTCAGCGACGGCGTCCTTGGCCACCACTTCCTTGCCGTCCTGGCCGACGATCGGGCCCTTCCAGATCGAGAAGGTGCCGTCGGTCAGGCCCTTCTTGATTTCGGCGATCTTGGTCTTGGTTTCTTCGGGCACGTCAGCGGCGATGGACACCATGTCGATCGCGCCTTCCTTCACGCCCCACCACACGCCCGTACCGCCGGTCCACTTGCCTTCCAGCGCATCACGCGTGGCCTTCACGTAGTAAGGGCCCCAGTTGATGATGGCCGAGCCCAGGTGGGCCTTGGGGCCGTAGGCGGTCATGTCGCTGTCCCAGCCGAAGGCGCGCTTGTTCATCTTCTCGGCGGTTTGCAGCACGGCCGACGAATCGGTGTTCTGGAACAGAACGTCGGCGCCGCCGTTGATCAGCGAGGTCGCTGCTTCGGTTTCCTTCGGGGGGTTGAACCATTCATTCACCCACACGACCTTGGTCTTGATCTTGGGGTTGACCGACTGCGCGCCCAGCGTGAAGCTGTTGATGTTGCGCACAACTTCAGGAATTGGGATCGAAGCCACCACGCCCAGCGTGTTGGACTTGGTCATCTTGCCGGCGATCACGCCGGCCATGTAGGCGCCTTCATAGGTGCGGCTGTCGTAGGTACGCAGGTTCTCGGCCTGCTTGTAGCCGGTGGCGTGCTCGAACTTCACACCCTTGTTGTCGGCGGCGACCTTGAGCATGGGCTCCATGTAGCCGAAAGTCGTACCGAAGATCAGCTTGTTGCCTTGGGCTGCCATGTCGCGGATCACGCGCTCGGCGTCGGCGGACTCAGGCACTTTTTCCACAAAGCTGGTGACGACCTTGTCGCCAAACTCTTTTTCGATCGCCTTGCGGCCGTTGTCGTGCGCAAAGGTCCAGCCGCCGTCGCCCACCGGGCCGACGTAGGCAAACGCGATCTTCAGCGGCTCGGGCTTGGGGGCCGGGGCTGCCACGGGGGCCGGTGCCGGGGCAGGCGCCGGCTCTTCCTTCTTGCCGCAAGCTACCAGGGCGGCTGCCGCGGCGGCGGACAGCGCCGCAACTTTGAGCAGGGAACGTTTCTTCAGGTCGGTCATGTCAGGTCCTTCTTGAGGGGGTTGCGACAGGTTGGGAGGGAAAAGCGAAAACACAAATTATGAACCGGGGTAGAACGGCTTTCCAAGCGATGCGGGCATGTTGATGCGAATCCACGCCGGATTGCGCGAGATCAAGGCCAGCACCACGATGGTGGCAATGTACGGCAGCATGGTCAGGAACTGGCTGGGTACCTCCACGCCAATGCCCTGCAAATGGAACTGCAGCATGGTCACACCGCCAAACAGGTAAGCCCCAAGCAACACGCGTGCCGGGCGCCAGGTGGCAAAGGTGGTGAGCGCCAGTGCGATCCAGCCCTTGCCGGCCACCATGCCCTCCACCCATAGCGGGGTGTAGATAACCGCAATGTAGGCGCCCGCCAGCCCGCACAGCGCGCCCCCGGCCACCACAGCGCCCAGGCGGATGCGCCGCACCGGGTAGCCCAGGGCATGGGCAGATTCAGGCGATTCACCCACCGAGCGCAGCACCAGCCCGCTGCGTGTGCGGTACAAGAACCAGATCAGCCCCACCACCAGCAGCATGGCGATGTACACCATGGGGTGCTGGCGGAACAGCGCCGGGCCCACCAGCGGGATGTCGCCCAAAAGCGGGATGTGGAACTGCGGCCGCTCGGGCAATTTCTCCTGCACGTACTTGATGCCGGCAAAGGCCGAGAAGCCCGCGCCGAACAGGCTGAGCGCCAGGCCTGTGGCGTACTGGTTGGTGTTCAGCCAGATCACCAGCACGCCAAAGATGGCCGCCAGCAACGCACCGGCGCCCATACCGGCCGCAAAGCCCAGCCAGTCGCTGCCGGTGTGCACCACGGTGGCAAAACCGGCAATGGCGGCGCACAGCATCATGCCCTCGGCGCCCAGGTTGACGATGCCTGCCTTTTCGTTGATGAGCAGGCCCAGCGCCGCGATGGCCAGCACGGTGCCGGCGTTGAGCGTGGCGGCTAACAGGAGTGCGTACGATTCCATCACAGGGCTCCCTTGGTGGCGGGTTGCAGCGCGGTGATACGCAGGCGATATGCAATGAGCGTGTCGCAAGCCAGCAGCGTGAACAGCAGCAGGCCCTGGAATACACCGGTGAGTGACTTGGGCAGGCCCAGGCGCGACTGCGCCAGCTCACCGCCGATATAGAACATGCTCATGAGGATGGCCGAGAAGATCATGCCCACCGGGTGCAGCCGCCCGACGAACGCAACAATGATGGCCGCAAAGCCGTAGCCTGCGGGAACGTAGGGTGTGAGCTGGCCGATAGGGCCCGCCACCTCCAGCGCGCCGGCCAGGCCCGCCGCGCCGCCTGAGGTCAGCAGCGCGATCCACAATGCCTTACGCGACGAAAAGCCCGCATAACGCGCCGCCGCCGGTGCCAGCCCGCCCACCTGCTGGGCAAAGCCGGCGCGTGTGCGAAACAGGAATATCCACAGCGCAGCAGCAGCACCCAGCGCAATCAGCAGGCCGATGCTCACGCGCGAGCCCGCCATCAGCCGCGGAATCTGCGTGACCGATTCAAAGGTCTTGGTCTGCGGGAAGTTGTAGCCGCCCGGGTCCTTCCAGGGGCCGTAGACCAGGTAGCTCAGCACCATGTCGGCCACGTACACCAGCATCAGGCTGACCAGGATTTCGCTGGCGTTGAAGCGGTCGCGCAGCAGCGCCGTGATGCCGGCCCACACCATGCCGCCGGCCATGCCCGCCAGCAAAATGGCAATGACGATCCAGCCGCCGGTGGTCTTGTCGGCCATCAGCGCCACGCCGCCGGCAAACACCGCGCCAATGACAAACTGGCCTTCGGCACCGATGTTCCACACGTTGGAGCGAAAGCACACGGCCAGCCCCAGCGCTATGACCAGCAGCGGCGTGGCTTTGACCATCAACTCGCCCAGGGCATACGGCGTCTTGATGGGCTCCCAGAAGAACACCTGCAAGCCGCGCACCGGGTCTTTGCCAAGGGCTGCGAAGAGTGCGATGCCGATGATGACGGTGATGACCAGCGCCAGCAATGGCGAGGCCAGGGCCCAGAACTGCGAGGGTTGGGGGCGGGGTTCCAGCTTAAGCATGGGCAACCTCCTGACTGGTGGGTTCCCACAAGCCACTCATCCATTCCCCAATCTGCGTGACCGTGGCGTTGGCCCGGTCGATCGACGGCGACAGCCGGCCCTTGGCGATCACGTGCAGCCGGTCGCTGATTTCAAACAGCTCGTCCAGCTCTTCGCTGACCACCAGCACAGCGCAGCCCGCGTCGCGCAGCGCCAGGATTTCACCGCGGATCTGCGCGGCCGCGCCCACGTCCACACCCCAGGTGGGCTGCGACACGATCAGCAGCTTGGGGTTGGCGTCGATCTCGCGGCCCACAATGAACTTCTGCAGGTTGCCGCCCGACAGCGACTTGGCCGCTGCATCCGGCCCGCCCGCCTTGACGTTGAAGCGTTTGATGATGTCCGCCGCCTGCGTCTGCAGCGCCTTGACGTTGATCCAGCCGCCCGCGCCAATGGCATCGGTTCGCGTGAGCATGAGGTTGTGCGCCAGCCCCAGCGTGGGCACGGCGCCGCGGCCCAGCCGCTCTTCGGGCACAAAGTGCACGCCCAGCGCGCGCCGCCCGCCGGGGCCCATGCGCGCAGCGTCCTTGCCAAACACCTGGATCATGGCGGGTTGCGCGCGCGTGTCTTCACCCGACAGCGCGTACAGCAGCTCTTTCTGGCCGTTGCCGGACACACCGGCAATGCCCACCACCTCGCCCGCGCGAACGTCCAGCGAAATGCCGTCCAGGTCCACGCCAAACTGGTCTTCACGCGAAAGCGTCAGCCCCTGCACGCGCAGCACCGATGCACCGGGCGTGCGGGCCTGATGGGCCAGCGCCGGCGGCTCGGCGCCGATCATCAGGCGCGACAGCGATGCGTTGGATTCGACCTGCGGGTTGCACACGCCCGTGACCTTGCCGCCGCGCAGCACGGTGCAGGCGCTGCACAGCTCGCGGATCTCGTGCAGCTTGTGGCTGATGTACAGAATGCTGCAGCCCTCGGACGACAGCTTCTTGAGCACCACAAACAGCTTTTCAACCGCCTGGGGCGTCAGCACCGACGTGGGCTCGTCCAGGATCAGCAGCTTGGGGTTGGTCAACAACGCGCGAATGATTTCCACGCGCTGCATCTCGCCCACGCTCAGGGTGTGGACGGGTCGCGAAGGGTCGATGTCCAGACCGTATTCCGCCGCCTTGGTGGTGATGCTGTGCGTGACCTGGTTGAGCGTGAGGCTCTTGTCCAGGCCCAGCCAGACGTTCTCGGCCACGGTCAGCGTATCAAACAGGCTGAAGTGCTGGAACACCATGCTGATGCCCAAGGCACGTGCTTCCTGCGGGTTGCGGATGTGCACGGGCTGGCCGTTGAACATCACGCTTCCCTCATCGGGCTTGACGCTGCCGTAGATGATTTTCATCAGCGTCGATTTGCCGGCGCCGTTTTCACCCAGCACGGCGTGGGTCTCGCCGGACTGCACGGTCAGCGACACATCACTGTTGGCTACCACCGCCGGGTAGCGCTTGGTGATGTGCGCCAGTTGAAGTCTTGGGATGCTCACTCGTTGTCTCTCTTTATTTATGGTTGTGTCTCAGTGGCCCTGTCGCAGCGATGCCGCGACGTTCTTTATCCTTTCGCGCAGCCATTTCGCGGACGCTGATGCATGCGTTCGTTCGTGCCAGAGCTGGTAATACATCAGTTGCGGAAAATCGATGGGGCATTCAAGGACCTTGACGGGCAGTTGGGCGGCAAAGCGCTCGCAATACTGCCGGCCTGTGGTCAACACCAGCAAGCTCGATGCCACCATGCCCGGGATCAGCCCGAAATGCGGGCAGCGCGCGGTGATGTTGCGCACATGGCCCAGGCTTTCCAGGTGTTCGTCGATCACGCCGCGCGCGCCGGGGTGGGTGGGGGTGGGGGCAATGTGCTCGGCCGCCAGCCAGTCGGGCACCGACCAGCCACGGCGCACGGCCGGGTGGTTGGCAGACACCATGCACACCACCTCGTCGGCAAACAGGCGGCCCAGGTGCAGGTCCTCGGGCGGCTTGAGCCAGTTGCCCACCACCACGTCCACCGCGCCCTGGCCCAGCTGCGCGTGGTAGTCCGACGCGGCCGACAGGGGGTGGATTTCTATATGGGTCAGCGGCGCCTGTTCCTTGATCTGCGACACCAGCTGCGGCAGGAACAAAGGGTCCAGGTAATCGCTGGCGGCCACGCGGAAGGTGCCGGTAGAGGTTTGGGGGTCAAACCCGCGCACATCGGTGAACAGGACTTCGGCGGCACGCAGAATGCTTGCACTGGGTTCAATCATGCGCAACGCTGCATCGGTAGGCACCATGCCGGAGCCTGAACGCACCAAAAGCGGGTCTCCCGCCAGGTCACGCAGGCGCTTGAGCGCGGCGGACACGGCAGGTTGGTGCATGCCAAGACGAATGGCGGCACGTGAGACGCTGCGTTCGGTTAACACGGTGTGCAAGACCCTGATTAAGTGGAGGTCTATCTTGTCGAAAAGCGCTTGATCTCTCATACCGGGGCCTGCATTCTTGTCATATGGCAATGCTTATGTCGTACCCGCCGGGCCGTTCTACCCTCACGAGCAGTCATACACCATACTGATTCACATGGACACCAAGACGATTCGATTCATCCGGCGTGGCGAGCAAGTCTGCCTGGGCAATGTACCACCCGACCGGACGCTGCTGGAGGTGCTGCGCGAGGACCTGGGGTGCACCGGCACCAAGGAAGGTTGCGGCGAAGGCGACTGCGGCGCCTGCACGGTTGTACTCGGTGAGGCACGTGACGGCAAGGTGGAATACAAGGCCATCAACAGCTGCATCCGCCTGGCGCATTCGGTGGACGGCATGGCTGTGTGGACGGTGGAAGACATCGCCGCCGCCGACGGCACGCTGCACCCCGCGCAAGAGGCCATGGTGCAGTGCCACGGCAGCCAGTGCGGCTTTTGCACGCCGGGTTTTGTGATGAGCCTGTTTGGCATGTACCAGAACCATGTGTGCCACGGCGAGCCCATTACCCGCGCATTGGCGCAAGAAGAACTGTCGGGCAACCTGTGCCGCTGCACGGGCTACCGGCCCATTCTGGATGCGGCGCAGCAGATGCAGGATTTGCCGCGGGTGAAGGTGGACGAGAAGGCTCTGTTGACGCAGCTGGCAGCGATCCAGCCCGTGGCCATCACATCCGGCTACATCGCGCCGCGCTATCTTAAAGGCCTGCTGGCCGCCCGCGCGGCCAACCCCGGCGCACAGATCGTGGCGGGCTGCACCGACGTGGGCCTGTGGGTGACCAAGATGCACATGCAGTTCGGCCAGGTGCTGGACGTGACGCAGGTCAAAGAGCTGCGCCGCGTGGAGCGTTACCCGCACCACATCGCCATTGGCGCCGCAGTGACGCTGACCGATGCGTTCGCAGCGCTGGTGGCTGACCGCCCGCAGCTCAAGACCTTTGCCAACCGCTTTGCCGGGCTGCCCGTGCGCAACTCGGGCACGCTGGGCGGCAACGTGGCCAACGGCTCGCCGATTGGCGACAGCATGCCGCTGTTGATTGCGCTGGGCGCCAACGTGGTGCTGATGTCGGTACGCGGTCACCGGGAAATGCCGCTGGAGCAGCTGTACACCGGCTACCGCAAGAACGTCATGGCCGCTGATGAAGTGCTGGCGTGGATCAAGGTGCCCAAGCCTGTGCCCGGCGAAATGCTCAAGGCCTACAAGATTTCCAAACGCTATGACGACGACATTTCGGCAGTGTGCCTGGTGGTCAACATGACGGTGACGGACGGCAACGTAGCGGCTGTGTCCATCGGCGCAGGTGGCGTGGCCGCCACACCGGTGCGCGCCACGCAAGCTGAAGCCGCGCTGCGCGGCAACGCCTGGACGCCGGCTGCGGCCCAGGCCGCCGCCGCTGCGCTGCGCGCCCAGTTCCAGCCCATCAGCGACATGCGCGCCTCGGCCGCTTACCGCAGCGAGGTGCTGGGCAACCTGATGCAGCGCTTCTGGCTGGAGAGCCAGGGCCTGCGGCAGATCAACCTGGAATCGTTCCAGATCGAAGAGGTGGCGGCATGAATGCGCGCGACACGGAAATGGGCCAGGCCACCGGCGGCGGCCCCGGCGGTGCGGCAGCCAAGGGCGAGCGCAACATCGCCCCGGCCAACGAATCCCCCCATGCCAAAAGCAGCGCCGGCCCAGCCAGCGGTGTGTCACGCGCGCACGAAAGCGCCCGCGCCCAGGTGGCCGGCGCAGCGCCGTATGTGGACGACATCCCCGAGGTCAAGGGCACGCTACACGCCGCGCCCATCACGAGCAATGTGGCCCACGGCCGCCTGCGCGGCGTGGATGCCACCACCGCGCTGGCCATGCCCGGTGTGCGCGGCATCGTGCTGGCAGGCGACATCCCCGGCGACCCGGTGCTGGCGGCGTTTGCGCACGACGAACCGATCTTTGCAAGTGACCTGGTGCAGCACATCGGCCAGGTGGTGGGCCTGATCGTGGCCGACACGGTCATGCAGGCACGCCGCGCCGCGCGCAAGGTCAAGCTGAACATTGACCCCCTGCCCGCCCTGCTGACGCCGCGTGCGGCGCATGCTGCGCAAAGCTATGTGCTGCCGCCCGTGACGGTGCGCCGCGGTGAGCCCGAAGCCGCGATGAAAAAGTCACCCCACACGCTGAGCGGCCAGCTGGAAGTAGGCGGCCAGGAACACTTTTACCTGGAAGGCCAGGTGGCCTACGCCCTGCCGCTGGAGCAGAGCCAGTGGTGGATCTACAGCAGCACGCAGCACCCCGGTGAAATCCAGCATTGGGTGGCGCATGCGCTGCACATCGAGAACAACGCGGTGACGGTGGAGTGCCGCCGCATGGGCGGCGGGTTCGGTGGCAAGGAAACGCAGGCAGGCCACCTGGCCGTGTGGGCCGCGCTGGCCGCCCACAAGCTCAAGCGCCCGGTCAAGCTGCGGCTGGACCGCGATGACGACTTCATGATCACCGGCAAGCGCCACCCGTTTGCCTACGACTACACAGTGGGCTTTGACGATACAGGCCTGGTCACCGCGCTGCAGATCACCATGCTGGCCAATTGCGGCTTCTCGGCCGACCTGTCGGGCCCGGTAGCCGACCGCGCGATCTTTCATACGGACAACGCCTATTACCTGAGCGATGTGGAGATCACCTCGTACCGCTGCAAGACGAATGTGCAAAGCCACACGGCCTTCCGCGGCTTCGGCGGGCCGCAGGGCGTGATCATCATCGAAGCCATCATGGGCGACATCGCCCGCACGCTGGGCCTGGACCCGCTGGACGTGCGCCTACGCAACCTGTATGGCGTGGATGAGCGCAATGTGACGCACTACCAGATGAAGGTGGAGGACAACATCCTCGACCCGCTGCTGACCCAGCTGGCCGATACATCAGGCTACCGCGCCCGGCGCGACGCCATCGCAAAGTGGAATGCCACCAGCCCGGTCATCAAACGCGGCATGGCCATCACGCCGGTCAAGTTCGGCATCAGCTTTACCGCCACGCTGTTCAACCAGGCCGGCGCACTGGTGCATGTGTACACCGACGGCAGCGTGCAGGTGAACCACGGCGGCACCGAGATGGGCCAGGGCCTGAACACCAAGGTGGCGCAGATTGTGGCCGACGAGCTGGGCGTGCCGTTTGAGCGCGTGCGCTGCACGGCGGCCGACACCAGCAAGGTGCCCAACGCGTCAGCCACCGCCGCCAGCAGTGGCACCGACCTGAACGGCCGCGCCGCGCAGTTTGCAGCGCGCACCGTGCGCGACAACCTGGCGGCGTTTGTGAGCGGGCTGGACAGCTGCGGCGCGGGCGCGGTGAGCTTCAGGGGTGGGCAGATCATCACGCCCAAGACCACGCGCAGCTTTGACAGTGTGGTGGGCATGGCGTATGCCAACCGCATCCAGCTGTGGAGCGACGGCTTTTACCGCACGCCCAAGATCCACTACGACAAAACCACGCTGACCGGCCGGCCGTTTTATTACTTTGCCTATGGTGCCGCCTGCACCGAAGTGGCCATCGACACGCTGACCGGCGAGAGCCGCGTGCTGAAGGTAGACATCTTGCATGACGTGGGCACCAGCCTGAACCCTGCC
Source organism: Ramlibacter sp. 2FC (assembly GCA_943372515.1). Taxonomy (GTDB): domain Bacteria; phylum Pseudomonadota; class Gammaproteobacteria; order Burkholderiales; family Burkholderiaceae_C; genus RAM1. The sequence goes on from CALRYY010000019.1 coordinate 21,331, forward strand.
ATCGACATCGGCCAGATCGAAGGCGGCTTTGTGCAGGGCATGGGCTGGCTCACGACCGAGCAGCTGGTGTGGAACGACAAGGGCTACCTGGCCACCCACGCCCCCAGCACCTACAAGATCCCCGCCACGGGCGACATACCCGAACACTTCAAGGTCAGCCTGTGGCACGAAGCCAACCGCGAAGACAACGTGGGCGGCAGCAAGGCCGTGGGCGAGCCGCCGTTCATGCTGGGGGTGAGTGTGTGGGAGGCGTTGCGGGATGCGGTGGGGGCTGGGGCGCAGAAGGGCCAGTTGGTGAAGATGGATGCGCCAGGGACGGGGGAAGAGGTGTTGAGGGCGTGGACAGCAAGGAACGCGGGCTGAGCGTCACGGCAGGGGTCACGGCAGGTGTCACGGCAGGGTCGGGCTGCTGTCCAGATTCCACAGGCACACCAGTAACGCTCGGGCCGAATCGGCGCCAATCACCGGCGCAGCCAGCTCGATCAGCTTGCTTTCCAGGTCGGCATCACTGAGCGGCTCCTCGGGATCACCCTTGCGGTTGGGCTGCAGGTGGGTCAGGCGCCGCCCATCTCGCAGCACGATGTCTATCCGTGCGGCGCGCTGGCCCGGGAAAGCCGCATCCAGCTGCGGGTCCACCGCCACCGTGATGCGCTCCAGTAGCGCGCGCGTTGCAGGGTCCTGCAGGCGCGGCGGCTCGTAGGCCGACATCCTGACGCTGCCGTGCACCAGGGCGGTTGCCACCATGTAGGGCAGGCTGAAGCGGGCCTCATCGGCCGTTGCCGGGCGCGCGTGGCCGGCAATGTCCAAGGCTGGCTTGTAGGTTGCGATGTGGATGCTTTCAATGTCTGCCGGCTGCACACCGTGCTGGTGCTGCAGTGCCAGGGCACCGTCAATCGCCGGAAAGGCATGGCCGCAGCCAATGTGGTTCTTGAAGGTCAGGCGGGTGATGTGGAAATCGTGACCCAATGTGGCGCCCACCGCCGACCAGTCCGGCGCATTGCTCATCGCCGCGCCCAGCCCCGCTTCGCCTTCCAGCACGTCCAGCGATCCTGTCATGCCCCCCGCGGCAAGCTGCGCCGCCAGCAAGCCGCCTTCTGCGGCGCGTGCGGGGTGCAGCGGCTTGGACATCAGGTCCATGCGAAACGACTGCTGCAGGCCGGCGGCGAACGTTGCCGCAATGGCCAGCGCGTGGGCCAGCTGTGATTCCTGCAGGCGCAGGATGGCGCCCGCGGCGGCGGCGGCGCCAAAGGTGCCCACGGTGCCCGTGTTGTGCCAGTACTTGTAATGGTCACGCCCCAGCACCACGCCGATGCGGGTCGACACCTCGTAGCCCAGCACCACGCCGCGCAAAAACTCCATCCCGCTGGCGCCGCTGCTCTGCGCCGCAGCCAGTGCGGCTGCAATCGTGGCCGCTCCGGGGTGGTACATCGCGTCGCGAAAACTGTCGTCCACCTCGGCGGCGTGCGCGGCTGCGCCATTGATCATGGCTGCGGCGCGAGCCGTGGCGGCACGGCCTGTGACCAGCAGGGCCGCACCGCGGCCCAGGTCTTCAGCCAGTGTCTGCTGCAGCAGCCGCACCGGCGCGGTGGCGAACCCGGGAAACACCGAGGCATACCAGTCAATCACGGCGCGCTTCGCGTGGTGAATCACGTGTGCCGAAAGCTCCTGCCCGGCATAACCGGCGCCGTAGCGTGCGAAGACCTGTGTTGCGTGCAAATCCGTGCTCCTTGATTTCATGGTTGTCGCGTCAACCCGCGAGCACGACGACGCCGTCCGCCGCGCGCACGCCCTGCCCTTGCGGCAACACGAACAGGGGGTTGATCTCTGCCTCCACCAGGCGCTCACCCAGCTGGGCTGCCATGCGCGAAAAAGCGACGATGGCATCCACCAGCGCTTCCACATCGGCCTTGGGGCGGCCACGAAAACCATCGAGCAAGGGCCAGGTCTTCAGGTCACGGGCCATGCCGCGCGCCTCTTCACGGCTGAGGCCGCCTTGCGGCGGCAACAGCCGCAAGGTGGTGTCCTGGAACAGCTCCGCGGTCACGCCGCCCATGCCCAGCAGGATGGCCGTGCCCAACGGGTCACGGTGCATGCCCAGGATCAGCTCGGTGCCGCCGGTGACCATCTCCTGGACCAGAAAACGCTCGGGCCGCACGCCCGCCCGGGTCAGCACTTCGTCGCTCATCGCGGCCAGCCGCGCGGGTACCTGTTCAGTCAATACATTCACGGCCACGCCGCCTACATCGCTTTTGTGCGTGATCTCGCGCGACAGGATCTTCAGCACAACCCGGCCACCCAGCGATTGCGCAGCCTGCCCGGCCTGCGCGGCCGTGTGCACCACGGTCTCGCGCGCACACGGCACGCCAAAGCGCGCGAACAGCGCCTTGGCCTGCGCTTCATCCAGCGACCCCGTTTCGGTGTCCCCGGCATCTACAGGTACAACGGGCCCGGTATCCGGGGTGCCAGGCTGCCATCGGCTTGCCTGCAGCATGGCGGCCAGTGCCGCGGTGCAGCTTTCAGCCGCGGCAAACGCGGGCACGCCGCGCTGCATCAGCAGCGCGCCAACTTCCGGCGCGTGGGGGCTGACATAGGCAATCACCGGCTTTTGCGACAGCGACAGGCAGTCGTGGATCGCATCGGCCATCAGCTCTGGCATGGCCAGGCTGGACGAGCCGACAATGATCGCCAGCGCGTCGTAAGTCGGGCTGGCCAGCACCGCCTTGATCGCGCCGCGCAGCAGGTCCGGTTGAAGCCCCGCCAGCGTGACATCAATGGGGTTGCGGTCCAGCGCGGCGTGGTCGCCGGTTTGCAGTGCGCGCAACGCTGCTGCTGTTTGCGCATCAGGCGGCGGCGTCTCAAAGCCGCAAACGCCCAGGCTGTCCGAGACCAGCGTGCCGGCCCCCCCTGTGGAAGTGAGGATCGCGACACGGTTGCCGCGCAGCACGCGCCCTGTGGACAGCGCGGCCGGGATGTCCAGCAGGTCCCCGAAAGTCTGGGCGCGAATCACGCCGGTTTGCCGGAACAACGCGTCGTACATGCGGTCAGCGCCGGCCAGCGCGCCGGTGTGCGACACCGCAGCCTTGGCGCCCGCCTCAGAACGGCCGATCTTGAACGCCACCACCGGCTTGCCGGCACGGGCGGCCTTCAGTGCGGCGGCGCGGAATTTCTGTGGATTGCGCACCGTCTCGACATACAGGGCGATGACCTTGGTGGCTTCGTCGTCCGCTAGCGCGTCGATGAAGTCCGACAACTCCAGGTCCACTTCGTTGCTGGTCGAGATCAGCTTGGACAAGCCGATGCCGCGCGCCGCCGCGCGTGACAGCAGCGAGCCCAGAATGCCGCCGCTTTGCGAGACCACCCCGATGCCACCGACCGGAAAGCGTTCCATCTCCAGAGCACCGGTCGCCGACAGCACGATGTTGTCCGTGAGGTTGACAAGGCCGATGGTGTTGGGGCCCAGGATCCGCATGGTCCCGGCCGCCTCCATCAGCTGCTGCTGGCGGCGCGCGCCCTCTTCGCCGGTTTCGGTGTAGCCGCTGGCCAGCACGATGGCAGCAGCCGTGCCGCGGGCGGCCAGTTCGCGCACCGCCTGGTGGGCGCGCTCGGCGCCCAGCAGCACAATGCCGACGTCAGGCACTTCGGGCAGCGACGCCACGTCGCGGTAACAGGCCAGCTCGCCGATGCGGTCGATCTTGGGGTTGACCGGGTAGATGGCGCCGGGGAATCCGTGCTTGAGCAGGTACGACACGGGCCGCCCGGCGGTCTTTGTGGGGTCCCCCGAGGCGCCGATGACGGCGACGCTGCGCGGCCGCAGGAGGCGGTTGATCGTGTTCATGTCTGTCATTCCCTGGGTGCGGATTTGGCCAGGAACGCCATGACCGACTCGCGGTGCTCCGTGCTCGTGTAGCAGATGCCCTGCGCCTGGCTGCCCTGGGCAAACACCTGCTGCGCCGACAACTCAAAGGTCTGGTCCAGGATGGTCTTGGTCAGCGCCAGCGCCGTACCCGAGCCTTGTGACAGCTCGGCGGCCCAGGCTTGCGCATCTGCCAGCAACCGGTCGGCGCTCGTCTTGCGGTCGGCGATGCCCAGCGTCAGCGCTTCGTCCACGTCCACCTTGCGCCCGGTGAAGATCAGCTCCTTGGCCCGGGGCAGCCCCACTCGGCGCGGCAGGAAGTACATGCCGCCGCCGTCCGGAATGATCCCGCGGTGGATGTAAGACCAGGTAAAGGTGGCCCACTCGCTGGCGATGATGAAGTCGCATGCAAGCGCGGTGTCGGCGCCCAGCCCGGATGCCGCGCCATTGACGGCGGCGATCACGGGTTTGGGCATGGTGTGCAGCAGCGCCTGGGTGTGGTGTACCCGCTGCTGGCGATGCCAGCCATTGAAGGCAATCTCGCCCGCTTCTGCGTTCATGCGCCGCTGCATGCCGGCGATGTCGCCGCCCGCGCAGAAGCCCTTGCCCGCACCGGTCAGGACCAGCGCGCGGATGGCCTTGTCGGCCGTGACGTGCTCCAGTGCATGGATGAATTCTGTGCGCATGTCGTCGCTCATGGCGTTGCGTTTGTCCGGCCGGTTGAGGGTCAGCGTCGCAATGCCGTTTTGGACCTGCAGGTCGATCAGGGAGTAGTTCATGGTGGTTGCTGGCGGGGGCAGCTCAGTCGTTCTTGATGTTGTTTTCCTTGACGATCCTGCTCCAGCGCGCCGCCTCCGCACGGACATAGTCGTCCAGCTCTTTCGGGGCGCCCGCGCTGACCGACAGGCCTTCGGGCTCGATCTTCTTGCGGAAATCCGCGCTGTCCGTGGCCTTCTTCGCGGCTGCATGGAGCCTGGCGATGACGTCCGCGGGCGTGCCGGCCGGCACGTACAGGCCGTACCAGCTTTCCACCGCGTAGCCGGCGACGCTCTCGCCAATGGCGGGCAGGTCCTTCATGGCCGGTGAGCGCTGGGGCGTGGTCACGCCCAGCGCGCGCATCTTGCCACCGGCAATCTGCGGCGCCGCAGCCGCCGCGGTGGCAAACATCACGTCCACCTGGCCGCCAAGCAGGTCCGTCATGGCCGGGCCCGCGCCGCGGTACGGCACGTGCGTCATCTTCACCTTCGCCAGGTTGCTGAACATTTCGCCGGCCAGGTGCGCGGACGTTCCGTTGCCCTGGGAGGCATAGGTGACCTTGTCGGGCTGGGCGCGCGCCGCTGCCAGCACGTCCGCCACCGTCTTGTAGGGGCTCTCGGCCCGCACCACGAGGATGTTGGGGCCACGGGCCAGCAGGATCACCGGATCAAAGGCCTTCTGCGGGTCAAACGGCAGCTTGGTCATCAGGCTGGGATTCACGGCGTGTGCAAAGCTGGCCACCACCACGGTGTAGCCGTCCGCGGGGCTTTTGGCCACAAGGTCGGTCCCGATGATGGTGCCGCCACCCGGCTTGTTGTCGATGATGACGGGCTGCCCGAGCGCCTGCGACATGCCGGTGCCCAGGGCACGCGCGATGGCATCGGTGCCGCCACCCGGCGCAAAAGGGACGACCAGCTTGACAGGCCGGTCAGGGAAGGCAGCGAATGCCGCGCCGGCTGCGAAGGCCGTCATGGCCAGTGCGGCGGCCAGTCGCGCCAGAGGGGATCGGGTTGTGAAGGTCACGGGCTTGTCTCCTGCCAGGTTGTAATGATCGCGGTGGGTCGGCAACATGGCCCAAAGCGCCCTGCCACCGGGAATCCAAAGCTTAGGTGCATGGTTGCGGTTTGGCACCCCACCAATTCCAAGGAGTGGAACAATGGCCTCCTGATCGGGCCGCCCGGGTTTCCAATAGGTGGAACCCCCTGCCCTACCCCTGACCGCCGGAGACCGCCATGAAAGCACCCCCTGGAACCGACAAGCCAGGCAACCCGCTGCGTGAAGAAAAGCCGGGGGTTTCGCCTGCGAACCGTTCGCTGGAACGTGGCATCGAGCTACTCAGGTCCTTTCGCCCTGGCTCCGAACTGCTGGGCAACGCAGATCTGGCGGAGCGCACGGGGCTGTCGCGGTCCACCGTGAGCCGGCTGACGCAGACGCTCATTGGCAGCGGGCTGCTGCAGCTGGACCCACGCAGCCGGGCGTTCCGGCTTGCGCCCGCCGTGCTGAGCCTAGGGCACGCCATGCGCACCGGCTCATCGGTGCTGGCCATTGCAGCGCCCCGGATGCGCCAGGCAGCCGAAGCCAACAAGATCAACGTCGGCCTGGCCGCGGCGGACCGCGACGAAATGGTTTACCTGGAATCGATCCGCTACAGCCGCCGCCCGTCATTGCGCTCGGTGGTGTCGGGCCAGCGCGTTCCGATGGAGCTCACTTCTCTGGGGCGTGCCTACCTTGCCAGTGCGCCAGATGCCAAACGCAAGGCACTGCTCGCGCATTTCCGGCAAGCCAGGGCGTCGTCGTGGCGCAACCTGGGCCAGCAGATCTCGCAGGCCATCGAATGCGTGGCGCAACACGGCTACTGCGCCGCCTCCTGGCAACCGGAAGTCGTCGCGCTTGCAACCCCGCTTGTAGTCCAGGGCGCCCGGTACGCCCTGAACATCAGCCTGTCCACAGCCGATCCGCTGGAGGAGGTCGTGGCTGAACTCGCACCCAGGCTGCTCGCCCTGAAAGCGGGCATCCTGCATGCGCTGGAAGTGTCCGCGCCCGACTAGGGCCAGGAGTTCAATTCCATTCAGTGGAATTTGCAGGGTGCAAGAACCGCCTGCGTTGCCTAGAGTGACTGCACCGCCGCAGACCCTGTACTGCGGCTGGCAAACACAACGGAGACACACATGCACAAACCCCTCCTTGCAGGCCTCAAAGCCTGCGGCCGTGCACTGGCCGGCATCGCCGCCCTATGGCTGGCCGGCCTGCCGGCCGCTCACGCCGCCTGGCCCGACAAAGCCATCCGGATCGTCGTACCGTTTTCCCCCGGTGGTGGCGCGGACCTGATCGCCCGCACGCTGTCCGTGGAGCTGGCCAAAGAACTGGGCCAGCCCGTGATCGTGGAGAACAAGCCCGGGGGCGGCACTGTCATCGGATCCGATCTGGTCGCCAAGAGCGCACCGGACGGCTACACCTTGCTGCTGTCGTCGATCGCACATTCGGTGAACCCCAGCCTTGCTGAAAGGCTGCCGTACAGCACCGAGAAAGACTTCACGCCTGTGGCCATGCTGGTGCGCTCACCCAACGTGCTGGTGGTCCGCGCCGAAAGTCCCTACAAATCGGTGAAAGAAATCATCGAAGCCGCCAAGGCCAGGCCAGGCAAGCTGACCTATGCGTCGCCGGGAAACGGGACCTCCTCGCACCTTGCGGGCGCCCTGTTCGAAGACCTGGGCAAGATCCGCCTTCAACACATTGCGTACAAGGGATCTGCGCCGGCGCTGACCGACCTGCTGGGTGGGCAGACCGACATCCTGTTCGGCACTTCAGGATCTGTTGGCCCGTTCATCGACAGCGGCAAGCTGCGGGTACTGGCCGTGACGTCTGCCAGCCGCTCCACTGCCTATCCCGATGCACCCACCGTGGTGGAAGCGGGCGTACCCGGCTACGTGACCGAGGGCTGGTACGGTCTGCATGCTCCGGCAGGCACGCCGGCGGCCGTGATCGAGAAGCTGAATGCCGCCGCACGCCGTGCCACGACCACCGAGTTCTTCAAGTCCAGGCTGGTGCACGAAGGCATGGTCGTGCAGACCGGGGCACCCGCTGAGTACGAAACCTATGTGCGAGCCGAAATTGCACGTTGGTCCAAACTCGTCAAATCCAATGTCATCACCAAGTAGCACTGGCGCAAGGCCCCGCGTCCTGCAGGGCATCCGTGTCCTGGACCTGACCCACGTACTGGCCGGACCGTTTGCCAGCTACCAGCTGGCCGTGATGGGTGCCGAGGTCATCAAGATCGAGGCGCCTGACGAACCCGACCAGGCCCGGTTCCAGGGCTCGGACCATGACCTCAATGACGGGGGCATGGGGACCGCTTTCCTGTCTCAGGCAGCCAACAAGCAATCCCTCACCCTGAACCTGAAGTCAGAGGCCGGTCGCCGCGTTCTTCGGCAACTGGTGCAGACCGCTGACATCCTGATCGAGAACTACCGCCCGGGCGCAATGGATGCGCTGGGGCTGGGCTACGCACAGTTGTCGGCACTGAAGCCGGAACTCATTTATTGCTCGGTGTCGGCCTTTGGCAGCACGGGACCCAATCGGGAACTCACGGCCTACGACGGCGTGATCCAGGCCTATTCAGGAATGATGGCGATGACCGGCGAGGCTGGTTCCCCGCCCGTCAAATGCGGTGCCCCCGTGGTCGACTACGCGACCGGCACCACGGCCGCTGCTGCCATCCTGGCTGCCCTGCTGCACCGCAAGAACTGCGGCCAGGGCCAGTTTGTGGAAGTGGCGATGTCCGATGTGGCCATGATCCTGTGCAGTTCGCACCTGACCAGCTACCTCTGGAACGGCGCGCACCCGCAGCAAAAAGGCAACCGCTATCCCTTTGCGTCCATAGGGTGCTACCAGGCTGCGGACGGTCCGCTGATGCTCTCGGCGTCCAACCTGCGTCAGCAAAAGAGGTTGTGGCAGGCCCTGGGGCGAAGCGACCTGGTCAAGGACAACAACCGGGATCGCATTCAGGGCTTTGCCGTGGAGGCTGACGCGCTCACGCAGATCATCGCCACACAGCCGGCCGACCACTGGGAGCGCACGCTGCAGGCAGTGCGCGTGCCGGTCTCGCGCGTCCAGCGCATGGAGGCCATGCTGGCCGACGATCACGTCAAGGCACGAGGGGTATTGCACCGCTTTGACGAGACCGCGGGATCGCTGAAAGGGCTGACCGTTCCCGTGGCGGGTTTTCGGCTTTCTTCATGTGAAGTGGGCGTGAGCGCACCGCCGCAGACGGCCGGTGCGCAAAATCAGGAAATCCTTGGTGGCCTGGGCTACACCAGCGCCGACATCGAAGAACTGAAAGCCGGTGGGGTGATCTAGGACCCGATCGTTTGGTCGAGCGTTTGGATGACAAGACCCCCGCGGGTCGGGTGCTAATGTTGCATCGCAGCATGCCCCGCAAACGCCTCACCTACTTCCCCTCATTCAGCAAGCTGCTGAAGAGCCGCAAGCTGTTCGAGACCACGCTGGCCCTGCAGTCTGCCTGGCTGGGCGGCCTGGCGCGCAAGCCGGCCGCTGCCAAGAAAAGGGCTGCCGCCTCTGCCACCCTTGCGCGCACGATGCCCGCATCCGCCAAAGAAGTCGCGGCCTTTCGCGCCGGGCAGTTCCAGTTCGGCCCCGACCGGTACCGCTACCGTTTGTTCGTCCCCCCACCCGTCAACGCCAACCCCCGCCCCGTCATCGTCATGCTGCACGGCTGCGAGCAGGACGCCGCCGACTTCGCTTCAGGCACCGGCATGAACGCCGTCGCACGGCGCAGGGGCGCGATCGTGGTGTACCCCGAGCAGCTGCGCCGCGCCAACCGCATGGGCTGCTGGAACTGGTTTGCCCCGCGCAACCAGCAGCGCGGCGCGGGCGAGGCAGCCATGATCGCCGAGCTGGCGCTGCAGGTGGCAGCGCGCCACAACGGCGACCTGTCGCGCATCTACGTGGCGGGCCTGTAGGCCGGCGGCGCCATGGCGGCACTGGCCGGTGCGCTGTACCCGGATGTGTTTGCGGCGGTTGGTGTGCATTCGGGCCTGGCGGCGCATGCGGCCAGTGACGTGGCTTCCGCCGTGCGCGCCATGCGGCGCAGTACCGCGCCGCCCCATGCGCAAGCGGCCATCCCCATCATCGTGTTCCACGGCAGCGCCGACCGCATCGTGCGGCCGGAGAACGCAGATGTCATTGCACAGGGCCAACTTGCCGCATGGGCCGCCGCCGGTACCCCGCTGCAACCAGCGGCCAAGGTCAACGCCACCGGCCTGCCGCGCGGCGTCTGCACCACCTGGGTAGATGCCGCAGGCACACCGCGCCTGGAAGCCTGGCACGTGAAATACGGCAAGCATGCCTGGTCGGGCGGCAAGGCAGCCGGCACGTTCACCGAGCCAGATGGGCCCAACGCGTCACTGGCAATGGTGCGTTTCTTTGTGCGGCAACGGCTGGCGCGTTAGCAGCAAGCGGTCGTATTCGTTCTTGACCACCGCATAGCATTCACAGGTGCGCCGCTCCAGCCCGGCGCGGCTGAGCACCTCGATCTGGCCGCGCCCATACCGGATGAGTCCGGCCTTCTGGAGTTTTATGGCCGCTTCAGAGACGCTCTCACGCCGCACACCCAGCAGGCTGGCGACGAGTTCATGGGTCATGGTCAGCACAGGGCCGGGCAGGCGGATAAGCGCCAACACATAGCGCAGCATTTGTTGCTGGATCGCGGGCTGGGTGATGTCGTCCCGGATCGCGCTGGCACGCAGGCGCAACGCCTGGCCCGCGCTGCGCACCACAGCATGGTTGCAGGCCGGGCCGCCGCCCATGAAAAGTGAAACGCCCACCACGCCTTCGTTGCCCACGGCCGCTACTTCTGCGCACGCGCCGCTTTCCGTCATGCACGACAGGGAAACAATGGCGGTGGTGGGGAAGTAAGCGTGGCCCATGACCACGCCCGGCTCGTGAAGCACCTTGCCCAGCGTCAAGTCCACGGTTTCGAGCTCGTCGCTCCACCGATTTGCGTGGTCGCCCAAGGTGGCCAGCAGACGGTTGTGCCCGCCCCGCGGGATGGGAGGGGGCAGCAGGCGCGGGCGCGAAGGGCGAGGCGCAGGAAGTGACAGCAAGTCAGCGAGTTGCAGCATCAGGGCATGCTAAGAGAGTCCATTCCGTACCCATGTAGGAAAAAGACCTCCTTTTGGTGTCAGAGTAAACGCACACAACGGCACCGGCGATGCCACTGCCGGCGGCTGCCCGTCCGCCCCAAACCGTCAGCGCTTGCCCTTGAGCGCAAAACCCGCCAGCACCTTCAGCACATTGGCGACGGCCTTGTTCGATGCAGGCACGGCGCGGTGCGCCACCACCATGGGCCGCATCAGGCTGGGCTGCAGGTGGCGCACCAGCACGTCGGGCGACTGCAACTGGTCTTCCACCTCCTCCAGCGGCAGGAAGGCCGCGCTCTGGCTGGCTGCGGCCAGGCTCTTGAGCGCACCGGGGTAGCTCATGGTCAGGAAGGGCCGCGGGTTGTGGCCCGCCCGGCCAAACCAGCCGGCAATCAGGCCATGCATCTGCGTGGCCGGCGCAAACGACGCCCAGCGCCGCCCGGCCAGCCAGTCGGGCGTGACCAGCCGGGGCGGCTTCCACGCGGCGGGTAGCAGCACCACGATGGGGTCGTTGCGCCACGGGGTCAGCTGGATGCCGTCCACCACGTCCTGCGGCTGCGCGACGATGGCAATGTCCAGCGTGCCCGCCTTCAACCGCAGCATCGCCGACGCCGTGCCCTCGGCTTCCAGCTTCACTTCAATGCCCGGGAATTTGCGCGTGAGCGATTCCAGGATCAGCGGCAGCAGCCGTGTGCTGACCCCGGCCGACACGCCGATGCGCACGATGCCCTCGTGCCCGGCGGCGCGGCGTTGTACCAGCTCGATCAGCTCGTCACTGGCGGTCAGCAGCTTGCGCCCCTCTTGCACCAGGATGCTGCCCGCGTGCGTCAGCTCGGCACGCCGGCGACCGCGCACCAGCAGCACCTCGTTCATGCGTGACTCCAGCTCCTTGATGTGCAGGCTGATCGCGGGTGGTGACAGGTGCAGGGCCTGCGCTGCGGCGGCAAAGGTGCCCAGGTCGGCGATGGCAATGAGCGTTTGCAGTTGATCGAGGTTGAGGTTACGCATCAGGTTTCCTGACTTTATTGTTTAGTTAATTCAACTTTACAGATGGTAGTGCAGACGCGAGCATCAGGGCCTGATGACAGACGACACCAGCACACAGGCAAGCCCCGGTTACCCCACAGCAGTGCAGCGACTACGCGGGCGCATTCAGGCGTGGATGCAGCGGCTGGGCGCCGCACTGCTACGCGCCGAGGCGCACATCATGGAGAACTTCAGGGTGCCGCCGGGGGGCGGGTGACCGCGCGGGGTCACGTCGCTACAATCCACTCGCCTTACCGTCAGCCCCAGGTTGCCGGCAAGGCCACTCGCTAGGGGTGTTGGCACGGCCGCAAGGCACGTGCTGACTGAGAGAGTCCCTTTGAACCTGATTGAGGTAATCCTCGCGCAGGGAAGCACGTTCCTGTGGGCCCGCCGGTGCACTCTTCTCGCACTGGCAGGGTGGCCCCGAACGCACGCTGAACCTGCATCTTTGTCAATGAAAGATGCACATGGCCTATCCATCGTTTTCTTGTTTTCGCCGCCTTCGGCTTTCGCTGCTGGCGCTGCCGCTGCTGGCCTGCGGCGCGATCTGGGCGCAACAGGCGCCGCCGGCTGTCACCCCGACCCCCAGCGGCCACATGATTGCCGAGATACAGGTCATCCCCCGCCCGGCCGGCACGGCAAACGACCGGTACAAGCATGTGGACGCCGCCATCGCCGTCATCCAGGCGTCGGGCCTGCGCTACGAGGTGCACGGTATGGGCACGGTCATTGAAGGCCCGGCAGACAAGGTCTGGCCGCTGCTGCAGGCCGTACACCAGGCCACGCTGGAATCAGGGTCCGAGCGCACTTTGAGCATCATCAAGGTGTCGGGGTCGCTGCAGGCGGGTGGACCGCAGGTGGAGGATCTGGTTCGGAAGTTTAGGAAGTGAGTGATCTGCGCAGGTCATGTTGCATAGTGGCCATAAACGACGAGGACGCTTGCACTACGGGAGAGCGTCTTTCCCAATGCAACTGCATTCCGTACAGAGTCGGGATGCGTCCAGCTCTACGGATATTCATGGCCGGATGCGGCCATGAACGTGCTACCGCGGTATCGGTTTGGGTTCTGTGCAGGCCTTTGCCAGCTGTGGATGGACGACAAAAACATCGGCATCCGGCGCAGCAACGTCGCACCAGCGCAGGCCAACGCTGCCGTCCGTCCAAGTCCGTCCTCCGTCCTCGCTTCGCGAAACGCCACCGTTAAAGTGCGCCGCCAGCACTAGCGTCGGCTTCCTCGGATCGAACCAGAAGGAGGCAATCCCGCGAAAGTGGTTCGCCGTGTTGAAAGCGAGTTCTTCCCAGGTTGACCCGCCATCAGTCGATCGCTTAGTGAAGTTCTGAAAGTAATTTCGGACGCAGGAAGTGAGCATGGTTTTCCCATCTGGTGCAACGTCGAATGAACTGCACGAGCCGTCGGCCCTGACCCAGGTCGAGCCTGCGTCGCTAGAAAGTCTTGGTTGCCCGGCTGCGCTGGCGGAAAGAAGGCCCGAACCGCGCGGGTGCGACTTCAGGTTGCCGATCCAGGCGACTTCGGCAAATGGAAGCACAGGTTTCAGGTCGTTCGGCCAGGTCAGGCCGGTGTCGTCGCTGATCAATATAGTTCTGTCTGTCCCAGCAAGTACACGTTGTGGCCTTTCGGGATCGAACATCAGGCCATCAACCATGATTCGCTGCCCCGTGTGGACGGGGACCCACGCTTTGCCGCCGTCTGCCGATCTTAGGATGCCGCGTTTAGTTCCAAGAAGAAGAACGGCACCATCCCGAGGATGCACGGCGATCGCAGTTGCTTCGCCACCCGGAAATCCAATGCGCACCCAGGTACGCGCATCATCCGAGGAGCGAAAGAGCGAACCGAAGAAGGTGACGGCGTATAGCCCTAGGGGATTGGTCGGATCTGGCACCATGGACCAGACTCCACCTCCATCGGCGAAGATTCGATTCCCCGACCCGGCCGCAGACCAGGTTCGACCTCCATCCACACTTCGAAAGACGCCTGCTGGAGTCGAGGCGAGCACAGAATCGGCGCTAGCCAGACTCGCATGAAAGTGCCAGACTCGCGGACCGAATGGAACCAGCGTTAACGGCCATGCAATGCCGGGACAGCAAAAGGCAAGCAGGACAATGCAAGCCGCAAATTTGCAACGAACGAGTCGTCGAAGCTCCTTTGTCAACGAAGTATTTGGAGGGGCGTTCGAGAGCATCGTTTAACTCACAAAATAGGGAGCACTTCATAGGCTGCGCACGGAGGAACTACTCTTCAGCAATTCTGCTGGAGTTCTTATAGTAAATGCGCACGATTTGATGGTACGAGCGACGAGGCGATTGCCCGCTTACAAGAACTTCTGTCCCGTCCCCCGATGCAAGTTCAGTCTGATGTGGCTAGACCCGCAGAATCCCCAGACCACCCACCGCACGCCGCAGGCCAATGCGCCGGCCCCCCGTGCGGAGCCAGCCACAGTTCCTCCGGCTGCTCCTGGTCAAAACGCAGTGCCGCTCGCTCGCCATAGACGCACAGACTTCAGCCATTCACCGTACCGCTGACCACCTGGCTGGCCCAGAGGATGCTGCGGGCGGCGCCCTTGATTCGCAGCATCACCGGCACGTGGAGCACGCGGCCGGGGACGAAGGACGCAAGTTCTGTTGCCAGTTGCTCCACCGGCAATCTGCAAGGTTTGTGAGGACAGGGCGGCCAGTAGTACGCTCAGTCCATGCCACGCAACCTTCCCGCCATCTGTCTGATACTGGCACTGCTGCCTGTCGTAGCAACGGCGCAGTCCGGCGCGTCGCAGCCCCGGCTGGAATCTGATTGTCTGCAGCGCTTGCGCCCGCTGATGGGTGGTGGCGTTCATTGGACAACCGTCAACTTTTCGGCGCTGGGCAACTACGCCGCGTACTACGTGGTGAGTTACCGCTTTACCAACAGCCTGGCCAACGGGCAGCGTAGCGCCGCCTGCACCTACCGGCGTGAAGGGCAGTGGGTGCGCGACGATGCGGCGGCGTTCAAGCTGGCGCGTGAGCTGGACGCAGGCCGTGCAGCCCGGTAACCCGGCTCACCCCGGAATATCCGGCTCCACCAGATGCACCAGCGCCACCAGCGATTCCTGCCAGCCCAGGTAGCACATCTCGGGCGGGATCACGTCGGGAATGCCCTCCTGCGTGATGGCCACCTCGGTGCCGCACAACACAGTGGTCAGCGTCACGGTGGTCTTCATGGTGCCGGGCAGGTTGGGGTCGTCAAATGTGGCGTCATAGGCAATGCGCTCGCCAGGCACCAGCTCCAGGTACTTGCCGCCGAATGAATGGCTGTTGCCCGTGCCAAAGTTGGTGAACGACATGCGCCACGCGCCGCCCACCTGGGCATCCATGCTGTGGACCTTGCCGGTAAAGCCGAACGGCGGCAGCCAGCGCTCAAACGCGCCGGGCTCGGTGAAGGCGCGAAAGACCTTGGCAGGCGTGGTGCGCAGCACGCGATGCAGACGGATGGTTTGGGTGGCCATGATGTTCTCCTGAAGAAGCTTGTTTGTCAGAGGATGCCCTCTGGTGACACGACGAACGGGGCGGCGGCAAATCGACAAGCCCTGGTTCAACCTGGCTCATGGCAGGCGACGCACAGCTTGTTGCCGTCGGGGTCGCGAAAGTAGGCGCCGTAGTAATGCGCGTGGTATTCAGGGCGTAAGCCCGGCGCGCCTTCGGGCGTGCCGCCGTGGGCCAGTGCCGTGGTGTAAGCCGCATCAACCTGCGCCCGGCTGGCCGCCATCAAGGCCACCATGGCCCCGTTGCCGGCAGACGGCGCACCACCATCAAACGGCCTGGCTATCACCAGCAGCGGCCGCGGCCCCGGCGCAGACTGCCAGCCCGCCCAGGGGCGCCCGGGCTCCACGAACCGTTGCTGGATGCCCAGCGCCTTCATCAGAGGCTGGTAGAACGCCAGGGCGCGCTCAAAGTCGCTGATGCCGAGGAAGATGTGGGAGAACATGCCAACGCTCCTGGGTGGGGTTTGCAGCTCAATTTAGCATGTAGGTCCCGCCATGACGCCGCCCCTGCTCACCACCGCCGAAGACGCCCGCGCCTTGTTCGCCCGCCTGCAAGCCCTGGCCTGCGCACAGGGCGTCACGCTGCGCCCGCCACCGCCCGAGCCCACCACCTGCTGCGGGCGTGGTTGCAATGGCTGTGTGTGGGAGGGCTGGTACGCGGCAGCGCAGTTCTGGCATGAAGACGCGTTGCAGGCACTGGGCGTGCAGGCCTGAACCAGATTTTCCTTTCCGGCAATCCAGACGTTCCCAAACATCGGTAGTCAAGCCGGTTTGGAACTTCTAGACTGCGGCGGATTAAAGGAGACAAATCCATGAACCCGATGACCCGCCGCGCCAGCCTGACCATGCTCGCCGCCGCATCCACCGCCGTGCTGGCGCCTGCCGCTTTCGCCCAGGCCCCCACCAAACCCCTGCGCGTGATCCTGCCCGTGGCCGCCGGCAGCGGGGTGGACGCAGCCATTCGCGCCATGAGCAACGGCGTGGGCAAGGCGCTGGGCCAGGCCCTGGTGATTGAAAACCTGCCCGGCGCGGGTGGCATCACCGGCACCACGCAGATCGTCAAGGCACCCAAAGATGGCAGTGCCATCGGCGTGGTGTCCAACAACCATGTGGTCAACCCCAGCGTGTACAAGAACGTGCCCTTTCACGCGGTGGACGACGTGACGCCCATCATGGTGGTGGGCGCCATCCCGTTTGTGCTGGCGGTGCACCCGGGCGTGCCCGCCAAAAACCTGACCGAGCTGGTGGCGCTGGCCAAGGCCAAGCCGGGCACGCTGAACTACGGCTCGTCGGGCAACGGCACCATCCTTCACCTGGCCGGCGCCATGCTGGTCAACGAGACCCAGGCCGACATCCGCCACATCCCCTACCGCGGCATGGGCCAGCTGACCAACGACGTCTTGGGCGGGCAGATCCAGATGGCTTTCATCTCGGCCAGCGTGGCTGCCACCCATGTGAAGGCCGGCACGCTGCGCGCGTTTGGCGTCACCACGCCCAAGCGCACGCCGGTGCTGGCCGATGTGCCCACGATCGCCGAGCAGGGCTACCCCAACTACGCACTGGACGGCTGGTTTGGCCCCATCGGCCCGGCCGGCATGCCCAAGGCCGAGGTCGCGCGCATCCACAAGGGCTTCAAGGACGCATTGGCCACGCTCGAGGTGCGCGACGCTTTGCTGGCGCAGGGCTACACGCTGTGGGGCTCCACGCCTGAAGAAGCCCAGGTCTACTTCCGCTCCGAGGTCATCCGCATGGCGCGCCTGGTGCAGGCCGCCGGCGTCAAGATCGACTAAGCCCGTCGTCGCCACACAGTCCTATTTGCCTGCCACCCCATGCAGGTAATCCACCAGCAGCGCCGCAGCGCGCGGCAGCGTGGGCCGGTCGCGAAAGCAGATGGCAAAGCGGCGCGCGGCCCAGGCGTCTGTCAGCGGCACCACCTTGAGCCCGAAGGTGGCCGCATAGGGCTCGGCGATCTCGCGCGGGATGATGGACAGGCCCAGATTGGCGCGGACCACGCGCAAGGACGCTTCAAAGTTGGACACCAGCGCGCGGTACACCATGCGCTTGCCGGCCAGCGCTGCGGCGCGCGCCAGCATCACATTCACCGCGCTGGCCGACTGCAGGCCCACGTGCTCGTATTCCAGCGTGGCTTCAAAGCTGCAGCGCTTTTTGGTCGCCAGCGGGTGCGACGCATGCATCACCACCGCCAGGTGGTCGGCGCGCCAGCGACACGACTGCAGGCCGTCCAGGTCGGCGGCGTCCCACAGGATGCCCACCGCCGCGCTGCCTTCGCGCACGCGTCGCACGATGTCGCGGCTCAGGGCCTCTTCCATGTCGACCTGGATCTCGCGATGCTCGGGCTTGCGCATGAACTGCGCCACGTCGTCGGGCAGCTGCCCGGCGATGGACGACACCGTGGCCAGCAGGTGCACCTGGCCGCGCACGCCCGAGCCGTAGCTCGCCATGTCTTGCGCAATGCGCCGCGCGCTGCCCAGGATCTGGCGCGAATGTTCCAGCAGGGTTTCGCCCGCCGGCGTGGGCACCACGCCGTGGCGGCGGCGCTCCAGCAGCGGCACGCCCAGGTCGCCCTCCAGCTGGGCCAGCCGCTTGCTGATGGCCGACGCCACGATGTGCTCCTGCTCGGCCGCGCGGGTGATGTTGGATGTCTCGCACACGGCCACAAAGTAGCGCAGGCTGGTCAGGTCCAGGTCTTTCATGAGGCTTTCCCATCTGGAATTTCAAGCATTCCCATATACCGCTTTCCCGCTTGATTGGGAAAACCTAAAGTCTAAGCCATGACATCTACGAACACGCACATCACCATCCGCGAGGTAGGCCTGCGCGACGGCCTGCAGAGCATCGCCACCATCTTGCCTACCGCGCTCAAACTGCAATGGATTCGCGAAGCGTATGACGCAGGCCAGCGCGAAATTGAAGTCGGCTCGTACGTGCCCGCGCGGCTGCTGCCGCAGCTGGCCGACACCGCCGAGCTGGTGGCCGAAGCCAAACAGCTTGCGGGCCTGCAGGTGTCGGTGCTGGTGCCCAACCTGCGCGGCGCCGAACGCGCGCTGGAAACCGGCGCCGACCTGATGGTCGTGCCGCTGTCGGCCAGCCATGCGCACAGCCTGGCCAACCTGCGCAAGACGCCCGACGAGGTGGTCGCAGAGTTCGCACGCATCCGCGCGGCGCGCGACGCCAGCGGCGCAAAGACGCTGCTGGAAGGCGGCGTGGGCACGGCCTTTGGCTGCACGCTGCAAGGCGAGGTGCCTGCGGCCGAAGTGCTGCGCCTGATGCAGGCCCTGCTGGACGCAGGCGCCGATCGCGTGAGCCTGGCCGACACGGTGGGCTATGCCGACCCGGCGTCTGTGCACAGGCTGTTCGAGCTGGCGCGGCGTATTGCTGGCGACCGCCTGTGGAGCGGGCATTTCCACGACACGCGAGGCCTGGGCCTGGCCAATGTGTATGCGGCCCTGCAGACCGGCGTGACGCGCTTTGACGCGTCTCTGGCCGGCATTGGCGGCTGCCCGCACGCGCCGGGCGCCAGTGGCAACGTCACCACTGAAGACCTGGCCTTCATGCTGGAACGCATGGGCTGCCACACCGGCATTCACATACCCCGCCTGCTGGCGCTGCGCGAGCGGGTAGCCAGTTGGTTGCCGGGCGAAACCCTGCACGGCACGCTATGGCGCGCGGGCCTGCCCAAACACTTTGAGTCCGCCATGGAAGCCACCGCATGAACGCAACCAGCCCATCCCCACCCACCGGCCTGCCCCTGGAGGGCCTGCGCGTGATCGAGTTCACCCACATGGTCATGGGCCCCACCTGCGGCATGATCCTGGCCGACCTGGGCGCCGAGGTCATCAAGGTCGAGCCGCCCGGGGGCGACAAGACGCGCAACCTGCCGGGCCTGGGCATCGGCTTTTTCCGCAGCTTCAACCGCAACAAGAAAAGCATCGTGCTGGACATCTCGACCGAGGCAGGCCAGGAGACGGCCCGCGCGCTGATCGGCGAATGCGATGTGGTGCTGGAGAACTTTCGCCCCGGCCTGATGGAATCGTTCGGCCTGGGCTACGAGCGGCTGCGCCCGCTGTACCCCGGCGTCATCTATGTGTCGCACAAGGGCTTTTTGCCCGGGCCCTATGAAAACCGCCTGGCGCTGGACGAAGTGGTGCAGATGATGGGCGGCCTGTCGTACATGACGGGGCCGCCGGGGCGGCCGCTGCGCGCGGGCACCTCGGTCAACGACATCATGGGCGGCATGTTTGGCGCTATCGGCGTGCTGGCGGCGCTGCGCGAGCGTGAGCGCACCGGCCTGGGCCAGGAGGTGCAAAGCGCCCTGTTTGAAAACTGCGTGTTCCTGAGCGCGCAGCACATGCAACAGTATTTGATGACCGGCGAAGCCCCGCCGCCCATGCCATCGCGGGTGTCGGCCTGGAGCGTTTATGACGTGTTCACGCTGGCCGATGGCGAGCAGCTGTTTATTGGGGCGGTGAACGACAAGCACTACCAGGTGCTGTGCCGCGTGCTCAACTGCCCCGACCTGGCCACCGACCCCGCGTTGCAGACCAACGCCCAGCGCGTGGCCGTGCGCCCTGCCCTGCTGGAACGGCTGGGCGAGGTGCTCAAGCACCACCGCATTGACGAGCTGTCGGCCCAGCTGGAAGCCGCGGGCCTGCCGTATGCGCCCATCATGCGGCCCGACCAGCTGGTGAGCGACCCGCACCTGCTGGCCAGCGGCGGACTGGTGCCCATGGACACCGGCGACGGCGGCACCACCGACGTGGTGCTGCTGCCACTGACCCTGGGCGGGCGCCGCCCGCCCGTGCGCAGCGCCCTGCCGCGCGTGGGCGAACACACCGACGAAATCCTCAACCTTTTGACTGCAAAAACATGAACAGCCCCGTTATCGACATCCACACCCACATGCTCACCACGCGCTGGCTCGACATGCTGCGCGAGCACGGCGGTGAGTACCTGCAGGTCAAGCCCAACCCGGCCAACGGCAAGCCCTGCGTGTACAAGGACGGCGCGCCGTTCATGACCATCAACCCGGCCATGTCCGACTATGACCTGCGCATCAAGCGCATGAACGAAGCGGGTGTGGACATGGCCGTGGTGTCGCTGACCTGCCCCAATGTGTACTTTGGGGGCGCGCAGGTGAGCCTGGCCGCCGCGCAGGAGGTGAACGACGACATGGCCGGCGCGCAGACGCAGTACCCCGATCGCATCCGCTGGTTTGCGTCTTTGCCCTGGCAGTACCCCGACCTGGCGGTACAGGAGCTGGGCCGCGCCCTGGCCCAGGGCGCCGTGGGCGTGGTGGTGCTGGGCAACATCGGCGGCAAGCCGCTGACCGACCCGCTGTTTGCACCGGTGTGGAAGGCCATTGACGACAAGGCCCTGCCGGTGTTCATCCACCCCACCACGCCGCCGGGCATCGGCGAGATGGGCATGAATGAATTTGCGCTGACGCCGCCGCTGGGCTTTACCTTTGACACATCGCTGTGCGTGGCGCGGCTGATCCTGGACGGCTTCATTGACCGGCACCCGAACCTGAAGATCATCGCCGGCCACGGCGCGGGCACCATCCCCTACCTGATCGGCCGCATGGACTGGTGCTGGGAACAGCTGCCCGCCGCGCGCGAAAAGATACAGCGCAAACCTTCGGAGTATTTGCGACAGATGTACTGCGACTCGGTCCTGTTCCGCCAGGACGCGCTGGCGCTGGCCGTGGGTGTGTTTGGTGAAGACAATGTGATGTACGGCAGCGACTACCCGCATCACATTGGCGACATGACGGGTTGCCTGGCGCGTGTAAATAATTTGCCTGACGCTGCGCGGCAGAAGGTGCGCGGACGCAACGTACAGAAAATATTCCAGCTTTGAGACACAGGGTTCGCGTTACTGCCTCTTACACTTGCTGCGCCGTTCAGTCTGTGCGCCGCACTGGCTGAACGGGCTACCAAAACATACCAAATCAAATAGGCTGTTCACCATGAAACGCACTCTCTCTATCGCCCTGATGATGCTGCTGGGTACCGGCGCTGCGCTGGCCCAGGAATACAACCGCGTGCCTGCCGGCGACGCCCAGTACCGCCAATGCCTGAGCTATTCCGCCAAGCTGTACGAAGGCGGCAACGAAGCCAGCCCCATCAAGGGCCAGACCAAGGCCCAGGCCTGGTGCACCTGCATGTGGAATGAAACGCCTGACGACTTCAAGGGCAACCTGGTGAAGTTCTCCGAAACCCGCAAGGGCAAGGAAACCAACAAGGTCTGCGAAAAGTACTCCAACTGGAGCGAGTAAGTTCTCTGAGCGCTGACGCTCACAGCGTCAGTATCCAGGCTGCCATGCAACCGGCCGGCCTGCTCCACCGGGGCAGGCCGGCCGGTTGCATGGTGCTCACGATAGCGTGCGAACATTGGCAGCATGACTGAATCAAACCCCCAGCCCGTTGCACCTCCCACGCCACGCACCGTGGTGTACACCCAGCGCGTGGAGTTCGGCGACTGCGACCCGGCGCGCATTGTGTGGTTCCCCAATTTCTTTCGCTGGATCGACGCCGCGTCGCGCCATTTCTTTGTGCAGTGCGGCGTGCCGTCATGGCACGAGACCGAAGCCACGCGCGGCATCATCGGCACGCCGCTGGTGGACACACATGCGAAGTTCATCAAGACAGCCAGCTACGGCGACACCCTGCAGATCCATGTGCACGTGGCCGAATGGCGCACCAAGAGCTTTGTGCAGCGCTACCGCATCACGCGCGGTGAAGACCTGATCATGGAATGCGACGAAGTCCGCATTTTTGCGGCGAGGCGGGAGGATGGGAGCATTCGGGCCTTGGCCGTGCCGGAAGACATCCGCGCTGTATGCCAGTAAGCCTGTCACCCCGGGCTTGACCCGGGGTCCATCGTTGTGAATCGAAACGCCTCCATGGATCCCGGGTCAAGCCCGGGATGACAGGCGCGGCGTCGCCCTGACCGGCCTTACAGCACCAGGATCGCTCGAAAATCGTTGACGTTGGTGTGCGTGGGCCCTGTCACCACCAGGCCGCCCAGCGGTTCGAAGTACCCGTAGGCATCGTTGCGGTCCAGGTACTGGTCCACCTTCATGCCCGCCGCCTGCGCGCGCGCCAGTGTGTCGGGTGCGACAAAAGCCCCGGCGTTGTCTTCCACACCGTCAATGCCATCGGTGTCGGCGGCCAGCGCCCAGACGCCGGGCTGGCCCTGCAACGCCTGCACCAGACCCAGACAGAACTCACCCGCGCGGCCGCCCCGGCCTTTGGGCGTACCCTCGGACTGCTTGCGGATGGTCACCGTGGTCTCGCCCCCGCTCAGGATCACGCAGGGCTTCTTCCACGCGCCGTTGCCGCGCGCCACGGCGCGGGCCAGGGCGGCGTGCACCTTGCCCACCTCGCGTGATTCGCCTTCGATTTCGTCACTGAGGATGTACGCATCCAGCCCTGCAGCGCGCGCCACCTCGGCCGCCGCCTCCAGCGATTGTTGCGGCGTGGCGATCATGTGAACCTCATGCCCGTTGAACGCGGCGTCGCCAGGCTTGGGCGTTTCAAATTCCCCCGCCTCCAGCGCCTGCTGCACGGCGGGCGGAAGGCTGATGCCGTAGCGGCGCAGGATGGCCAGCGCGTCGGCGCAGGTAGTGGCGTCGGGCACCGTGGGGCCGCTGGCAATCACGGACGGGTCGTCGCCCGGCACGTCGCTGATGGTCAGCGTGATCACGCGCGCCGGGGCGCAGGCTGCCGCCAGGCGCCCGCCCTTGATGCGCGACAGGTGCTTGCGCACGCAGTTCATCTCGCCGATGTGGGCGCCGCTGTTGAGAAGCTCCTTGTTGATGCGCTGCTTGTCGGCCAGCGTCAGGCCGTCGGCCGGCAAGGTGAGCAGCGCCGAGCCGCCGCCCGAGATCAGGCATAGAACCAGGTCGTCGGCCGTCAGTCCTTGTGTCAACGCCAGGATCCGCTGCGCGGCCTGCTCGCCTGCGGCGTCGGGCACGGGGTGCGATGCCTCGACCAGTTCAATACGCTGCGGCACGCCGGCGGGGCGCGGCGGGATGTGGTGGTAACGCGTGACGACCAGGCCCGACAGCGGCGCGTCGGCGGGCCACAGCGCCTCGACCGCCTGCACCATCGAGCCGCCGGCCTTGCCGGCACCCAGCACCACGGTGCGGCCCTTGGGTGGCGGCGGCAGGTGGGCACCCAGCGTGTGCAGCGGCAGCGCGCGGCGCACAGCGGCCTGGTACAGGTGTTCGAGGAATTCGCGCGGCGCGCGGGTCGAGTCGGGTGCGGTCATTAGAAAAGTCTCCGCCTGCGATTGTGCAGTGCCGTAACCGCGTGGTAACTCAGCGTGCCAGTGGCTGCAGGTACATCGCGCGCAGTTGCTGGCGCCCGGCCTCGCGCAGGCCGATGCCGTCACGCAGGTAATTGTCCAGGTTGCCAAAGTCCTCTTGCACTGCCTCAAACGCGGCATGCAAAAAGTCCTCCTGCACGCCCCACAGCACCTTGCCCACCACGGGCGGGAACAGGCCGGGGTGCAGCCGGCCGGCCAGCCGCTCGTTGGTCAGCAGGTAGTCACGCATGATCAACTCGTCGCTCACGCCCAGGGCGTGCAGCAGCAGCGCCGCGGCAAAGCCCGTGCGGTCCTTGCCGGCGGTGCAGTGGAAGACCACCGGCGCATCGTGTGCATCCAGCAGGTGGCCAAACAGCTGCGCAAAGCGCGGCGTGTTGCCACGCACGAAGCCGCGGTAGGTGTCGTGCATGAGCGCCTCCACATCAGGCGCGGTCAGGTCGGCGCCGGCTTGCAGCAGGTCCTGCAGCTTTTGCACGATGGTGGGCTCGATCGGCAGCGAATGCACGATGGCGTTGGGAATGGCACAGGCCGCGTATTCGCGCTCGGTCACGCCGCGCAGGTCCAGCACGCGCACCTGCTCGCCCACGCGCTGCGCAATGTGCTGCAGGTCGGCGGGCTCCAGGTGGCCCAGGTGATCGGACCGGAAGACACGGCCGGTTTTGACGAGCCGACCGTCGGCGGCGGTGTAGCCGCCGAGGTCACGGAAATTGGGGGCGCCGGTAAGGTTCATTTACCGGCCATTTTGCCGCGTTCCGCAGCAGGATTATTTCTTGCCCAGGTTCAGCCGGCTGGCACCCTCGGTGTACAGCTTGACCTTGTCGCGCATGAAGGCGTCCATCTGGTCCACGCCCACGTTCACCAGCTCGAAACCGCTCTTGGCTGCCAGCTCTTTCATCTCGGGGTCGTTGTTCAGCGCCATCCACATGTCCGACAGCTTCTTGCGGTCCGCGGCCGAGGTGCCCTTGGGCACGCCTATGCCGCGGTAGGCACCATCCACCCAGTCCACACCCAGCTCGCGGAACGTGGGCACGTCGGGCATCAGCGGGTGGCGCTTTTCCATGGCCACGGCCAGCGGGCGGATGCGCGTCTTGTTGTTGATGGCAAAGGCCGTGTAGGTCATGGCACCGTCTACCTGTGCGCCCATGACGGCCGTGGCCATGTCGCCCGTGCCCTTGAACGGCACGTAGATGGTCTTGACGCCAAAGGCCGCGTTCATGCGCTCGTGGGCTGCATGGTTGGCGGAGTTTTGCCCCGAGCCGCCCAGGCTGAACTTGCCGGGGTCGGCCTTGGCCGCCTTCAAAAAGTCGGCAAAGTTCTTGATCGGGCTTTGCTCAGGCACGACCAGGATGTCGGGCGTGTAGTGGAACCAGAACACCGGCGTGATGTCGGCCGTCTTGTACTGCACCTGGCCTTCGATCGGCTGGAACACGATGTGCGGCAGGTTCACGCCCACCACGTTCAGCCCGTCGGTGGGCAGCTGGTTCATCTGCGACCACATCAGCGCGCCGCCCGCGCCGGCCTTGTACTGGATGATGGTGTCCACAGCCGGGCATTTTTTCTTGAGCACCACCTGCTGGTGACGCGCCGACAGGTCGGATTCGCCACCGGGCGGGAAGGCCTGCCAGTACAGCACGTTCTTGTCGGGGCAGCCTTGCGCCAGCGCCAAAGGCGCCAGCAGGGCCAGGCCCAATGCAGCAATCAGTTTTTTCATCACGCTTGTCTCCTTCACTTCGGGGTTGTTGTTGATCGTCAGGCGGCCACGCGCTCGCTTACTGCCTCGCATACGGCCTGGGTCACTTGCTGGGTGGTGGCGGTGCCGCCCAGGTCGCGTGTGTGCAGCGATGTGTCGGCGGTGACTTCTTCAATCGCAGCCATCAGCACGCGGGCAGCTTCGGGCTCGCCAATGTGCTCCAGCAGCATCACGCAGCTCCAGAACGTGCCCACCGGGTTGGCCAGCCCCTTGCCCATGATGTCGAAGGCCGAGCCGTGGATGGGCTCGAACATGCTGGGGTAGCGGCGCTCGGGGTCGATGTTGCCGGTGGGCGCAATGCCCAGGCTGCCCGCCAGCGCGGCGGCCAGGTCGCTCAGGATGTCGGCGTGCAGGTTGGTCGCGACGATGGTGTCCAGCGACGCAGGGCGATTGACCATGCGCGCAGTGCAGGCGTCCACCAGCTCCTTGTCCCATTTGACGTCGGGGAATTCCTTGCTGATCTGCACCGCAATCTCGTCCCACATCACCATGGCATGGCGCTGGGCGTTCGATTTGGTCACCACCGTCAGCAGCTTGCGTGGGCGGGCTTGCGCCAGCCGGAAGGCGTAGCGCATGATGCGTTCCACCCCGGCGCGGGTCATCATGCTCACGTCGGTGGCCACCTCGATGGGGTGGCCCTGGTGGGCGCGGCCGCCCACGCCGGCGTACTCGCCTTCGGAGTTCTCGCGCACGATCACCCAGTCCAGGTCCTTTGTGCTGCAACGCTTCAGCGGCGCATCAATGCCCGGCAGGATGCGCGTGGGGCGCACGTTGGCATATTGGTCAAAGCCCTGGCAGATCTTCAGGCGCAGGCCCCACAGCGTGATGTGGTCCGGGATGTGCGGGTCGCCCGCCGAGCCGAACAGGATGGCGTCCATGCCGCGCAGCGCGTCCAGGCCATCGGCGGGCATCATTTCGCCGTGGGCGCGGTACCAGTCGCCGCCCCAGCCAAAACTGGTGCAGTCAAACGAAAAGCGGCCTTGCGCTGCGGCCAGGGCCTGCAGCACGGCCTGGCCGGCAGGCACCACTTCCTTGCCAATGCCGTCGCCGGGGATGCAGGCGATGCGGTAGTTCTTCATCAAACGGTCCTTCGGATCATGGGGTTGTTGCTCCCTATGGACTGTAGGGATTGCCTGAATTAACGCCGCTGGCTAGAGTTATCCCATTGTTAACTTTGGCTCAACAATGTCCACCCCCACATCCGCCCCGTCCGAGATGGCCTTTTTCAGCCTGCTGGCGCGCTCGGGCAGCTTTTCAGCCGCCGCCCGCGAGCTGGATGTGACCACGCCCGCCGTCAGCAAACGCCTGGCGCAGATGGAGGCGCGCCTGGGCGTGCAGCTCATGAACCGCACCACCCGGCGCATCAGCCTCACGGCCGAAGGCGAGCTGTACCTCACGCATGCGCGGCGCATCCTGGCCGAGATCGATGACATGGAGCAGCTGGTCACACGCGCCGTGGCTGCGCCCAAGGGCCTGCTGCGCGTGAACGCCACGCTGGGCTTCGGGCGCAGCCACGTGGCGCCGCTGATCTCGGCCTTTGCCAAGGCCCACCCCGACGTGCAGGTGCAGCTGCAGCTGTCGGTCAACCCGCCGCCGCTGAATGAAGATTCATTTGATGTGTGTGTGCGTTTTGGCGAGCCGCCCGACGCACGCATCATTGCGCGGCGTATTGCGCCCAACCGGCGGCTGCTGTGCGCAGCGCCCTCGTACCTGGCGCGCCACGGCACGCCCCGGGTGCCGCACGACCTGACGCAGCACAACTGCATCTGCATCCGCCAGGGTGACGAGGCCTACGGCCTGTGGCGCCTGAGCGCGGGCAAGCGGGCCGAGTCGGTCAAGGTGCGTGGCAACCTGAGCACCAGCGACGGCGAGATCGCTGTCAACTGGGCCCTGGCGGGCCAGGGAATCATCATGCGCTCTGAGTGGGACATTGCCCGGTACCTGCGCAGCGGCCGCCTGCGCCTGGTGCTGGAGGGCTACCAGACCCCGCCAGCCGACATTCACGCGGTGTACCCGCAACGCCACCAGGTGTCAGCGCGCGTGCGCTCGTTTGTGGATTTTCTGGAGGCGCATTTCAGCAAGTCATCCACCCGGGCCGCCGGCCTGGTGGGCGAGTGGTGACTTGACCCGGTTTTACTGGCGGATCTTGCCCGCGCCGGTAACGATGGACAGCTCCACGAACCTGGAGCCTGCGCGCATGCCGGGCTTGAAACCCACGCGGTAGCCGCCCATGTCGGTCTCTACCGTGTCCAGTGCCGCCACAAAGGCTTCGCGACTGGCCTTGGCGCCCATGCGGCGCGCGGCCTCAACGATCACCTTGCCCGCAATGAAGCCTTCCATCATGGCGTAGCTGGGGGGCACCTCGATGTTGGCCGTCTTGGCCACGGTGTCGGCAAATTCCTTGGCCAGGCGGCCTGAAATCTTGTACGGGCTGGGCGTGACCTGGGCAATGGCAATGCCCTGCATGGTTTCTTCGCCCAGGCGCTGGGCCAGCTGCTCGATGTCGGCGCCCGATTGCGCAAACAGCTGCGCCGCGCCGCCGCCCAGGCGGTATTGCTCGATGAAGCCGGCCGCCGCCGAGCCGGTAGCCAGCATGATGATGGCCTGCGGCGGGGTCTTCAGAAAGATGTCGATGGCCGGCGACACGCGTGCCGTGCCGGCCGGATAGGTGGCCCGCGCAGTGATGGTGCTGCCGGATTTTTTGGTGATTTCGTCAATCGCCGCCGTCAGCGCCGCGCCGCCCGGGCCGTCTTCATGGAACACACCCAGGCGGGTGATGCCCACGGTGGCCAGATGCTCGGCAATCTTGGTGATCTCGTCTCGCAGGCCGGCACGCACGCTGTACAGGTAGGGCACGTCGGGGCGGATTTCCGTGGTGCGGTAGCCCACCAGCGCGATCTTTTCCTTTTCAAGGATGCCCGACTTGACCAGCTCGGCAATGCTGCGGTTGCCAAAAAAACCCGCCAGCGCAATGGGTTTGCTTTCGCCCAGGATCTGGGTGGTGGCCGCGATGGTGTCCTCGGGCCGGCCGCCATCGTCCTTGCGCACCAGGCTGAAGGTGTGACCGCCCGCGCCGCCTGCCTTGTTGGCATTGCTGAAAGCCAGCTGCAGCCCCGCCGAATAGGCCCGGCCCTGGATGGCCTCCAGCCCCGACAGGGGTGCGACCTGGGCAATGACGAGTTGGGCGGCGCCGGCAACCTGCGCGGCGAGTGCAGCGGCAACGACCACCGCGCCGCGTACGAACGGCATGTAATTTTTCATGTTGTCTCCTCGGGCCTGGCTGATGTGTGCCAATCCGGGAACTTTAGGCGATGGGGCGCGGAACCCACCTGTGGACAACACTTACGTTTGCCTGACAGGACCGATGTATCTGTAACAGTTAGTGGGTTTTGGCACCGGCCAGAAACCATTGCCCGACCAGCGCCCGCTCGGCGTCGGTGATGCCGGTGCTGTTGTTCATGGGCATGACCTTGGTGACCACCGCCTGCTGGTACACAGCCTGGGCATGCTGCTTCAATGCGTCTGGCGAATCCAGGCGCACGTTCTTCATCTGCACCTGGGCGCCGTGGCACATGTAGCAGCGCTGCTCCAGCACCTTTTGCACGTCAGCGTAGGCGGCGGCGGGTGCGGTGGGCGCGGCAGCCACAGCGGCTTGTGGCGCCGGCTTGAGCCAGACGATCACGCCCACGATCACCGCCACCCCCACCAGCGCATAAGGCAACGGGTGCGGGTTGCGGCCCAGCTTGTAGCCGTGGCGCATGACGAAGAACTGGCGGATGGCCGCACCCGCAAACATCATCAGGATCAGCACCAGCCAGTTGTGCGGGTGGCTGTAGGTAAAGCTGTAGTGGTTGCTGAGCATGGCAAACAGCACAGGCAGCGTGAAATAGGTGTTGTGCACGCTGCGCTGCTTGCCGCGCTGGCCGTGGATCGGGTCCACCGGCTGGCCCGCCTTGATAGACGCAATGACCGTCTTCTGGCCGGGGATGATCCAGAAGAACACGTTGGCGCTCATGGCGGTGGCAATCATCGCGCCCACCAGCAAGAAGGCCGCGCGCCCGGCAAACCAGTGGCAGGCCAGCCACGACGCCACGCACACCAGGCCAAGAACGAGCGCGCCCACGATGGCGTCACCGTTTTTCTTCTTGCCGAAATACTGGCAGATCAGGTCATAAAGAATCCAGAACACCACCAGGAACGACACCGCCACCCCGATGGCCGCGCCCGGCGACCAGTTCATCAGGCTTTTGTCGATCAGGTAAGTGCTGGCGCTCCAGAGGTAAGACACCGTGAACAGCGCAAAACCACTGAGCCAGGTGCTGTAGCTTTCCCAATAGAACCAGTGCAGGTGCTGCGGCAGCTTCGGGGGGGAAACGTTGAATTTGACCGGGTGATAGAACCCGCCGCCATGCACGGCCCACAGCTCACCACTGACGCCATGCTTTTTCAGGTCGTCATCAACCGGCGGCGTGAGGCTGCTGTCCAGAAAGACGAAATAAAACGACGAGCCAACCCAGGCGATAGCGGTGATGACGTGGACCCAGCGCAGCAGCAGGTTGGCCCAGTCGAGAAAATAGCTTTCCATGTCTCAACCTTCAAGCCTGCTCACCACTGCGGGCGCTCTGAGCAGATGTAAGGCCGCGAACACTTGATGGCTCCGCTGCGGCTTGTGAACCGAAGTGTATACAGTTTGGGGCTTTTGCGCCATCAGACGTTCCTAGGGTTTTCCCGCCGCAAGGGCTTGCAACAACTGTGCCGCCACGCTGACCGCGATCACTTCGGGTTCCTTGCCGGTGATGCCGGGCAGGCCGATGGGGCTGGTCACGCGGGCCAGCTCATCGGCCGTGAAGCCACGCTCCTGCAGCCGGTGGCGAAACGTTGCCCATTTGCTCTTGCTGCCGATCAGGCCGATGTAGGGCAGGTCATTGCGCTCACGCAGGCGGCGCAGGCAGGCCGCCACCACGTCCAGGTCTTCGGCGTGGCTGAAGCTCATGATCAGCACGTGGGCGCCGGCGGGCAGGTCCGCCACGGCCGCCTGCACCGGGTCAGAGTGTTCGCAGGCCACGTTGAACGGCACGCCGGTGGGGAAGATCTGGTCACGGCTGTCGACCCAGGTCACGGTGAACGGCAGCGTGCCCAATACCTGCACCAGTGCCTTGCCCACATGGCCACCGCCAAACAGCGCCACAGGAGTCACGCGGGCCTGGAGGCGCTGAGCCAGCGCCGGGGCGTCGGCGGGCGTCACAGGCTCAAACCGCAAATGCACCACACCGCCGCAGCACTGGCCCAGGCTGGGG
This sequence comes from Ramlibacter sp. 2FC, assembly GCA_943372515.1. Classification (GTDB taxonomy): domain Bacteria; phylum Pseudomonadota; class Gammaproteobacteria; order Burkholderiales; family Burkholderiaceae_C; genus RAM1. Next base: position 52,056 of record CALRYY010000019.1, read on the forward strand.
CCCAGCGGGTACCTGCGAGTGACATCGCCCGCGCCGCCCAGCATCTGGCGTGCTTCATCGATCGCCTGAAATTCCAGGTTGCCGCCGCCGATGGTGTTGATCACATCGCCGGCCAGCACGGCCATCCAGGCCCCCACCTCACGCGGGCCGGAGCCTTGCACGCTGTCCACGCTCACCAGCACCGCGGGCCCTTGTTGCAGGGCCTGCATCAACTGATGGACGTGCAGGTTGCCCATGAACCGCCTTACGAGCCGCGGTAGGTGCTGTAAGTCCAGGGCGTGCAGACCAGCGGCACGTGGTAATGCTGGTCTGTATGCGCCACGCCAAAGTCGATGCTCACCTGGTCCAGGAACGGCGGGTCGGGCAGCTGAACGCCCCTGGCGCGGAAGTAACCCGCCACGTCAAACACCAGGCGGTAGGTGCCCTTTTGCAGGCTGGCGTTGTCGTACAGCGGCCCGTCCGGGTTGCGGCCGTCGCTGTTGAGGTTGAACTGCTTGACTTGTGTGGCGCTGCCGTTGGCTGTGGTGTACAGCGTGACCGTCATACCCGCGGCGGGGCAGCCGTGGGCGGTGTCCAGGACGTGTGTGCTCAGGCCCATGTGGGTTCCTTTGTCTTTGTGTTGGTACTCGTTGGGTTGAATGCCTGCACCGCGCGGCAAAGGCGTGCGCGGACCCCCGTCAACGCTTCACTAAAGCGGTCGCCTGCGGCGACTGCCCTGCGCTGCTCGGTCATACGGCCCACCGCAGAACTCGCTTCGCGCTGCGCGCTGCGCTCGGACAGCCGCGGTGAGTCAGTCAACGAGCGCGCTAAAGCGCGTGGCCGCATGCCCTGCGCTGCTCGGCGCTTTAGAGGCGCATTGCCGGGGGTCCGCGCACGCCTTTGCAGAGATGATGTTGGCGCGCAACGTTGGAGTACCTGCACCCGGCTTCGCGGCAGGCGGTGCCCGGCGGGGGCGATCTCTGTGGCGACGAGGAGAGCAGGCGCAGGGTCGGCGCGCGAAGCGCGCTTCGTTTCTAGCTCGCCGCGGCTGTTTGAGCGGAGCGCGCAGCGCGCAGCGAGTTCTGCGGCGCGACCCTGCGACGAGCACCGCAGTGCAGTCTGCGCGCAGCGCAGACCGCCACAGTGTGAGCCCCCGCCGGGCACCGCCTGCCGCGAAGCAGCGACAGAAGCAACAGAGGAAAAGAAAGAAGCAAGCATTTCAGTCGACAGAAGTGTATACACTTTTCCAATTTGCAGCTATTATTCAACACATGGAATCGTCCACCACAAGTCACATCGTCGACGCCCTCACCCGCGCCATCGTAGACCACAAGCTGCAACCCGGCACCAAGCTGGCCGAACAAAAGCTGGCTGACCATTTTGGCGTGTCGCGCACGCTGGTGCGCCAGGCGCTGTTCCAGCTGTCGCAAAACCGGCTGATCCGCATGGAGCCTGCGCGCGGTGCCTTTGTGGCGGCACCGTCGGCCGCCGAGGCGCGCCAGGTCTTTGCGGTGCGCCGCATGCTGGAGGCTGAAATGACCCGTGCCTTTGTGCGCGAAGTCACACCCGCCAAAATCCGCGCGCTGAAAGACCACGTGGCCCAGGAAAAGGCGGCCGTGCAGAAAAGCGACGCCGCCACCCGCACCGAGCTGCTGGGCGACTTTCATGTGCGCATGGCCGAGCTGATGGGTAACGACGTGCTGGCGCAGATGCTGGGCGAGCTGATCTCGCGCTGCGCGCTCATCACGCTCATGTACCAGAGCAGCACCGAGGCCGAACACTCCAACGACGAGCACGCCGAAATCGTCAAGGCCCTGGCTGCCAGGGACGAAGAACGCGCGGTGCAACTGATGACGGAACATTTGTTGCATGTGGAAGAAAGCCTGGCCTTTGACCGCACCGTGCCTACGAACGACATTGCCTTAGCACTTGCCTGACATGCCGACCACCTACGACACCACCCTGCCCTACCCTCGCGACCTGGTCGGCTACGGCCGCAACCCGCCGCATGCGCAATGGCCCGGCAATGCCCGCATTGCGGTGCAGTTTGTGCTGAACTACGAAGAAGGCGGCGAAAACGCCGTGCTGCATGGCGACGCCGGATCGGAGCAGTTCCTGTCTGAAATGTTCAACCCGGCCGCCTACCCCGCGCGCCACCTGAGCATGGAAGGCATCTACGAATACGGCTCGCGCGTGGGCGTATGGCGGCTGCTGCGCGAGTTTGAAAAACGAGGCCTGCCGTTGACCGTGTTTGGCGTGAGCATGGCGCTGCAACGCCACCCCGAGCTGACCCGCGCGTTTGTGGAGTTGGGCCACGAGATCGCCTGCCACGGCTGGCGCTGGATCCATTACCAGGGCCTGGACGAAGCCACCGAGCGCGAGCACATGCGCGTCGGCATGGAGATCATCAGCAAGCTCACGGGTGAGAGGGCACTGGGCTGGTACACCGGCCGCGACAGCCCCAACACGCGCCGCCTGGTGGCCGACTACGGCGGCTTTGAGTACGACAGCGACTACTACGGCGACGACCTGCCGTTCTGGATGAAGGTGCAAAAGACCGACGGAACGACCGTGCCGCACCTGGTGATTCCCTACACGCTGGACACCAACGACATGCGCTTTTCGCTTCCCCAGGGCTTTTCGCAGGGCGACGACTTTTTCACCTACCTGCGCGACAGCTTTGACGTGCTGTACGCCGAAGGCGCGGAGTCTCCCAAGATGCTGAACGTGGGCATGCACTGCAGGTTGCTGGGCCGGCCCGGGCGCATGCTGGCGTTGCAGCGCTTTCTGGACCACATCGCCCAACATGACCGCGTCTGGGTGTGCCGCCGCATCGACATTGCGCGCCACTGGAAGCAGACGCACCCTTATCAAGGTTGAACATGGCACTGACGCTGGATCAAATCAACACGGCTTCGGCCGGTGAAGCCGCCGCCCTGCTGGACGGCCTGTACGAACATTCCCCCTGGGTGGCCGAAGCCGCGCTGGTGCACCGGCCCTTTCGCTCACTGGCGCACCTGAAGCATGTGATGGCCAACGTCGTGCGCGACGCGGGCACCGGCAAACAGCTCACGCTGATCCGCGCCCACCCCGAACTGGCGGGCAAGGCCATGGTCAGCAAGACGCTGACGGCTGAGTCCACCAACGAACAAGGCAAGGCTGGGCTGACCGACTGTACCCCCGAAGAATTCGAACGCATCCAGCAGCTGAACGCCAGCTACAACGCCAAGTTCGGCTTCCCGTTCATCCTGGCGGTGCGAGGCCCGCGCGGCACCGGCCTGGACCGGCACCAGATCATCGACACCTTTGCCCGGCGCGTGGACAACCACCCCGACTTTGAACTGGGCGAGGCGCTGCGCAACATCCACCGCATCGTGGAGATCCGCCTGAACGACAAGTTTGGCGTGGAACCCACGCTGGGGAATCAGGTGTGGGACTGGCAGGAAAAGCTGTCACAGCACAGCGACCCCGGCTTTGCCGAAAAAGGCCAGCTCACCGTCACCTACCTGACCGACGCGCACCGCGCCTGCGCTCAGCGCATCAGCACCAACATGCGCGAATCAGGTTTTGACGAGGTGCACATCGACGCCGTGGGCAATGTGGTGGGGCGGTACAAGGCGAACAAGCCGGGCGCGAAGACGCTGATGACCGGCAGCCATTACGACACTGTGCGCAACGGCGGCAAGTACGACGGCCGCCTGGGCATCTTCACGCCCATGGCCTGCGTGGCCGAGCTGTCGCGCCAGGGAAAGCGCCTGCCGTTCGACTTTGAAGTGATCGCCTTTGCCGAAGAAGAAGGCCAGCGATACAAGGCCACCTTTCTGGGCTCGGGCGCGCTAATCGGCCAGTTCAACAACGCCTGGCTGGACCAGAAAGACGCCGACGGGGTCACCATGCGCCAGGCCATGCAGCACGCGGGCCTGTGCATCGACGACATCCCCAAGCTGCAGCGTAACCCGGCCGACTACCTGAGCTTTGTGGAAGTGCACATCGAGCAGGGCCCGGTGCTGACCGAAATCGATTTGCCGCTGGGCATCGTGACGTCCATCAACGGCGGTGTGCGCTATTTGTGCGAAGTGATCGGCATGGCCAGCCACGCCGGTACCACGCCCATGAACCGCCGCCGCGACGCGCTGTCGGCGGTGGCCGAGCTGTCGCTGTACATCGAGCAGCGTGCGGCGCGCGACGGTGATTCGGTGGGCACCATTGGTATCTGCACCGTGCCGGGGGGCTCCACCAACGTGGTGCCGGGGCGATGCCAGTTCACGCTGGACCTGCGCGCGCCCAATGACCCGCAGCGCGACGCGATGGTGACCGATGTGCTGGCCGAACTGGCAAGGATTTGCGAGCGGCGCGGCCTGCGCCATACGACCGAAGTAACCATGAAGGCCGCCGCAGCGCCCAGCGCCGCCGACTGGCAGCAGCGCTGGGAACGCGCGGTGGACGCCCTGGGTGTGCCGCTGTTTCGCATGCCCAGCGGGGCGGGCCACGACGCCATGAAGCTGCACGAGGTCATGCCCCAGGCCATGCTGTTTGTGCGTGGGCAGAACGCGGGCATCAGCCACAACCCGCTGGAATCCACCACCAGTGATGACATGCAGCTGGCTGTGGAAGCGTTTCAGCTGCTGTTGGGTAATTTGGCGGCTGAGTTGGCATGACATCTGTTTCTCTCGCTGCTTCGCGGCAGGCGGTGCCCGGCGGGGGCTCACACTGCGGCGGTCTGCGCGTTGCGCAGACTGCACTGTGGTGCTCGCCACAGGGTCGCGCCGCAGAACTCACTGCGTGCTGCGCACTCCGTTCGGACAGCCGCGGCGAGCTAGAAACGAAGCGCGCTGCGCGCGC
>CALRYY010000020.1:0-53184 GCA_943372515.1 Ramlibacter sp. 2FC
GAATGACAGGGCAAGGTTCAGTGCCACGGCGCCCAGGGCCGACCACAGAACGCGCGGGCCATCAGTGACAGCCATGGCCGCCACCAGGACGGCCGCGTCCATGCCCAGCTGCACATAACCCGTACGCCAGCCACGCCGCTCCTGCAGCATCAGCGCCACCACATTGAAGCCGCCCAGGCTGCTCTGGTGGCGAAACAGCATCAGCATGCCTGCACCCATCAGCAGCCCGCCCAGCAGCGCCGCAACCGGCACCGACAGGTGATCGAAGCCTACCCCGGCGGGCAACAGCTGGACCAGCACGGCCAGCAATGCGGCACTGGCCAGTGTCTTGAGCGTGAAGCGCCGACCCATGCGATGCCACGCCAGCAGGCAAAACGGCAGATTGACGGCGAAATACACCGGGCCGAAATCCAGCCCCGTGGCGTAGTGGATCAGGAACGCCAACCCTGCCGTGCCCCCTGTCAGCAGCCCTGCGTGCTGGTACATGAGCACACCCAGCGCCACAAAGAGTGTGCCCGTCACCAGGCCTTGCAGGTCATCCGGCAAGCGGTGATGCAGTGAGGGCAGGGGGCTTGCGTCCATGGGCTTCGTGTCAAACGACTTCGCAGCTGACGGCGGCCTCGGGCATGGTGACATCCCCGCTGACCGGGTCATAGCCCACGCGGCGCACATGCAGCGCCAGCGCCGCGTCCATGCTCTGTGCATGCTGGGGGAACCACAGCGCCAGCTCCGACGCCAGCTGGCGCACCAGCGCCAGGTCGCCGCCCTGGCTGCGGCGCGCGCCTTCACGCATGACCTGCAGCACGACCTTGTGCTGCGTCATGTGGCAATGGGTGGACGAAAAACCGGTCTCGGTCATCCAGCGGTCTTCGCGGTCGAAATGGTCCTGCGTGTGGGCGATCAGGCGGTCCCAGGCGGGCAGCAGGGCATCGTCGCTGGCCTGCGCGGCGCAGGCCAGCAGGTCCACAAACTCGCGATGGGTGTCGTCCATCAGCGGCAGGTCCAGCGACAGCGCGTCGCTCCATTGCAGCAGGTGCATCTTGGCTCCGGGTAGTGACCACCGAGATTACGCGTGCCCTGCCCGGCACGCCTTGATCTGGCGCAGGCTTTGCGCTCAGTTATGCTCGAAAAAATGAGTACATTCCTTCTCGCCCCGCCGGCCTGCGCCCCCGGCGACGTGGTTCCCACACTGCAGGCGCAGGGTTATGCCGTGTTGTCCCCTCAGGGGGTGTGCGAACTGGCCGGCTGCGACATCAGCGGCCTGATGGCCCTGGTGCCCGGCTGGGACGACCTGCCGCCGGATGGCTACCTGAAAGACGGCGGGCGCTACCGCCGCCGGCGCCATTCGTGCTTTGTGGTGGACGGCGACGCCATGCAGGCCGTGGCGCACCGCGCGCACTGGCAGCCCGTGGAATACAACGCCCTGCACGGCGGCATGGAACGCTGGTTTGAACCCATGGCCGCTGCCGATGTAGCGCGACCCGCCTGGACCCAGCTGATGTGCGCATTGGGCCGCATCAGCTCGGGGCTCAAGGGCGTGCGGCCCTGGTATGCAGAAGCGCACCAGTTTCGCATCGACACCACCGACGGCATCGGCCGGCCCACGCCCGAGGGCGCGCACCGCGACGGCGTGGACCTGGTGGCGGTGTTCCTGGTGGGGCGTGTCGGCATCAAGGGCGGCGAAACGCGCGTGTTCGAGGCCGACGGCCCCAACGGTCAGCGCTTCACGCTGACCGAGCCCTGGTCATTGCTGCTGCTGGACGATGAGCGTGTGATCCATGAATCCACGCCCATCCAGCCCACGGCCGAGGGGGGCCACCGCGACACGCTGGTGGTGACCTGCCGGGCCGGCGGCTTCCAGGGGAGCTGAGGCCGTGCGGCTGCGTCACATCGAGGTATTCAACGCCATCATGCTCACCGGCAGCGTGAGCGGCGCTGCCCGCCTGGTGAACGTGACCCAGCCCGCGGTGAGCCGCATCCTGCAGCACGCGGAAGCGCAGCTCGGCCTGGCGCTGTTCCAGCGGACCAAGGGGCGCCTCACGCCTACACCTGAGGCGCTGGCGCTGTACCCGCACATCGAGAGGCTGTTTGCCCAGCTCGATGAAGTGCAGCGCCTGGCCGCCAACCTGAAGGCGGGCACGACCGCGCAGGAACTGCGCATCCTGACCGTTCTGGCGCTGAGCTATGAGGTGTTGCCGCGCGCGCTCAAGCGCTTTCGCGAAACCTACCCCAGCGTTGCAGTGCAGGTGCAGTCGCTGCATTCGGCGCAGGTGGTGTCGGGCCTGGTGCTGCAGGAGGCCGATATCGGCCTGGTGCTCAGCCCCGTCAGCCACCCCGCGCTGACCCAGGAGCCGCTGGCCGACGGGCGTGTGGTGTGTGTGGCCCCCATCGGCCTGTTGCCTGCCCGTCTGGTGCGCAGCGGCCAGGTGGCGCTGTCTGATCTGGCCGAGCACCCGGTCATTGCCCTGGACGCCCGCGACCCGCTGGGCATCAGCCTGGGCCAGGCCTGCCGGGAAGCGGGCGTTGGCTTGCGCAGTGACCTGTCGGTGCAGACCTACCACGCGGCGCTGGCCTTCGCGCATCACGGCATGGGGCTGGCCCTGGTGGACAGTTTTACCGCCATGTCGGCTGACCTCACGCTGGTCCATGTGCTGCCGGTGGACCCGCCGCTGTCGGTGCCGCTGCGTGCGCTGCACCCGGCGGGAAAGGCCGGTTCGGTGGCGCTGAGGGCCTTCGTGCGCGAGGTCCAGCGGGCGGTCAGCAAAGTCTGATCCGGGTTTGCCCGGGGGCATGAGTTTGCGGCATGGGGCGTACGCAAAAATGAATTCGACCCCGTGGCCGTGGTCGTTTCATACTGAAATCCCTGTTCACCGCCACACCACCAAGAGAATGTCCGCCATGAAATACACAACCCTGTTGACCGCTGGCCTGCTGGCTTGCGGCGCTGCCGTCACAGCCCACGCCGACACCCTGAAGAAAGTTGCCGACAGCGGCAAGCTCACTTTGGCTTACCGCGATTCGTCGGTGCCTTTCAGCTATGTGGAAGGCCCGGGCAAGCCGCTTGGCTTTTCCATGGACATCGCCAACGCCGTTGTGCAGGAGGTCAAGAAGCGCACGGGCAAAGCGGTCCTGGAGATTGAATACATCCCGGTCACCTCGCAAAACCGGATTCCGCTGCTGGTCAACGGCACGGTCGACCTGGAATGTGGCTCCACCACCAACAACAGCACCCGGGGCAAGGATGTGTCGTTTGCCATCAACCACTTCTACACCGGTACTCGGCTGCTGGCCAAGAAGACGTCAAGGATCAAGAACTACGCTGACCTGGAAAACAAGACGGTAGCCAGCACCAGCGGCACCACCAACTCGCAGGTCATGCGCAAGTACAACGCCGACAAGAAGCTCAACATGCAGATCATCCTGGGCAAGGACCATGCTGACTCGTTGCTGCTGGTCGAGGCCGACCGCGCCGTGGCTTTTGCAATGGACGATATTTTGCTGTTCGGCCTGATGGCCAACGCCAAGAACCCGGCCGAGTGGGAAGTGGTGGGCGACTCGCTGCAGGTCGAGCCCTATGCCTGCATGCTGCGCAAGGACGACCCGAAGTTCAAGACGCTGGTGGACGGCGTGATCACCGGCCTCATGAAAAGCGGCGAGTTTGACCGCTTGTACAAAAAGTGGTTCATGTCACCCATTCCGCCCAAGAGCATCAACCTGAACCTGCCCATGAGCGCGCAGCTGCGCGAAAGCCTGAAGGCACCCAGCGACAAGCCGGCACTGTAGGCAGGAGCATTCATGAACTACCGTGCGCTGCCCGCCACCCAGGTGGTGGGCATCCTCGGGGGCATGGGGCCGGCCGCCGGGGCTGATTTTGTGCGCCTGTTTGTGGTGGCCTGTACCGAGCGCATGCGTGTGCTGCAGGTGCCGGTGTGCGACCAGGCCTACCCGGAGCACTGGCTGGCCCAGGTGCCGGTGCCCGACCGCAGCAACGCCCTCAGGCACCCTGACTCCGGCGGCCACCAGCCGGTGGAGCCGATGCTGCAGGCCGTGGGCCGGCTGGCCGCCCTGGGCGCCCGGGTGGTGGCGATTGCCTGCAACACGGCGCACGCCTGGCATGGCGCGCTGCAGCAGCGATTCCCGCAGCTGGAGGTGCTGCATGGCGTGAAGGAAGTGGCGCGCGACCTCGCAGCGCGCGGCATTGCTGATGTGGGCCTGCTGGCCACGCGCGGTACCTACGAAGCCGCGCTATACCAGCGCGAACTCGCAATCCAGGGTGTGCGCTGTCACCTGCCGCTGCAGGCCGAGCGTGACGAAGTCATGCGCGGCATCTATGAAGGAGTGAAGGCCGGTAACCTGGCGCTGGCGCAGCGCATTTTTTCGGAGGTGTCGCAGGCCCTGGTGGCACGCCACGGCCTGCCGGCGCTGGTGCTGGGCTGCACGGAAATCCCGCTGGCGCTGCACGCCACGGCGGGCCTGGAGGGAGTCGAGCTGCTCGACCCCGCCGAGGTCCTGGCGCGCACGCTCGCGGCCCGCGCCTACGCGCCGGCTGGGGCCTGAAGGCGCTGGCGTCGCGCACGTGCTTTTCGAACGCGTGGCTGCAAGTCGGCCCCAGCGACTGGGCAAACCGCTCGGCCTGGTGTTCCCGGGGGGAGCGGGGCGGAAGCTTCAGGGCTGTCACGAAGCCGCCACGAGGCGCCGGTAGCCTCAGGAAGTTTGAATCCTGAAAGGCCTTGCCTGTGACTGAACATGACGACGAACTGCTGGCGCGCATCCACCGCGACTTGCTGGACAGCTACGACGAAGAGCTTGAGATGGAGCGCGAGGACTCAACCGCCGACGAGCTGGCCGCCGGGCGTGTGACGCCCGAGCACCGCGAACAGCGCCGGCACTACTTCCGCGAACTTTTTCGCCTGCAGGGCGAGCTGGTCAAGCTGCAGGACTGGGTGGTGCAGACGGGCCACAAGGTGGTGATTGTGTTTGAGGGCCGCGACGCGGCGGGCAAGGGCGGTGTGATCAAGCGCATCACCCAGCGGCTGAACCCGCGCGTGGCCCGTGTGGCGGCGCTGCCCGCACCCAATGACCGCGAGCGCACTCAATGGTACTTCCAGCGCTACGTGTCACACCTGCCTGCGGCTGGCGAGATGGTGCTGTTTGACCGCAGCTGGTACAACCGCGCGGGCGTGGAACGCGTCATGGGTTTTTGCAGTGACGACCAGTACGAGGAATTCTTTCGCACCGTTCCCGAGTTTGAAAAGATGCTGGTTCGATCGGGCATCCAGCTCATCAAGTACTGGTTCTCGATATCCGACGAGGAGCAGCATTCACGCTTTCTGGGCCGCATCCAGGACCCGCTCAAGCAGTGGAAGTTGAGCCCCATGGATCTGGAGTCGCGCAGGCGCTGGGAGGAATACACCCGCGCCAAGGAAATCATGCTGGAGCGCACCCACACACCCGACGCGCCCTGGTGGGTGGTGCAGGCCGATGACAAGAAGAAAGCCCGGCTGAACTGCATCCATCACCTGCTGGCCCAGATGCCGTACAGCGAGACCGAGCGGCCGCCCGTGGTGCTGCCCCAGCGCGTGCGCCACGACGACTACGCGCGCCAGCCCGTGCCAGCCGAGCTCATCGTTCCAGAAATTTACTGATCCCGCACATCGGCCACCGGGTTCGCGCCAAAATCCGGTCTGTTCAGAAAGCCCAGAACCTTGGCCGCCGCGTCCTGCGGCGAGCTGAGCTGGCCCTTTTCCTTCATGCCGATGAAGTTGCCTATATCCGGAAACGCGGCGCTGTCGGCGCTGCGCAGCTGGACCTGCATGTCGGTGTCGATCACGCCTGGGGCCAGCGAGCAGACCTTGGCACCGTTGGTTGCCAGTGCTTCTTCCAGCGCCACGCTGCGGGTGAAGTGGTCCATGCCCGCCTTGGCTGCGCAGTACGCGGCCTGGGACGCCATGGCGCGCCGGCCCAGGCCGGACGATATGTTGAGCACCTTGCGCGGCACGGCCCAGCCGGCAGTGGCGCGCAGGAACGCGCCGGTCAGCAGCATGGGCGCCTCCAGGTCCACGCGCATGGCGCGGGCCAGGTCAGCGGCGTCGATGTCGCCCACAGGGGCGATGGCCGGGATCAGCCCGGCGTTGTTGATCAGCGTGGCCGAAGCGGGTGTGCCCTGGGCTGCCAGCCATTCAGCCAGCCGCGCCGCGACGGGCGCGGGGTCGGCCAGATCCACGGTCCATTGTTCGCACAAGGCAGATGCCAGTGCAGGGTTGGCATTGCGCGACAGGCACAGCAGGTGGTGGCCGGCGGCAAGCAGTTGCTGCGCCAGGCCTAAGCCCATGCCGCGCGAGGCGCCGGTGAGGATGGTGAGGTGTTGAGGTTGCGTCATGCCGCAATGATGACCGGAAAATTCGCCTGCAGCCCGTCAGGGCCTTTGGCAAAGGGTACGGTCACCGCGGCACGGTCCTGCGCGTCCATGCGCCGCCAGATGAAATCGCGCTCATTGCCCTGGTCGCCGGCCACATAAAGCTGTGTGGTCAGCAGCTCGCGTTGCCCCAGGCGCACCTTCACATGGATGTGGGGCGTGCGGCCCGAATAGGCCGCGGGCCTGATGGTGCGAAAGCGGTAGCGCCCGTCGCTTCCCGCCACGACCTTGCCAAAACCCTGGAAGGCCTTGTCGGCGCGGTCGCCGTCACCGGGGTGGTGGTAATGCCCGGCCTCGTCGCATTGCCAGATCTCTACCTGTGCACCGGCCACCGGCTTGCCTTGCAGGTCGGTCACGGCGCCGTCCAGCCACACGGGCTGGCCGCGTGTGTAGCTGAGCGTGCCGTTGCGCAGCAGATCGGCGTCGCTGTCCTTGGGCAAGGCCACGGGGTAGTAGGGGCCTTCGGTCTGGGAGGGCGTGGCGCGGCGGGCGGCGGGCGCCTGTGCGCGTACACCGGTCCAGACTGCGGGCAGCGCGATCAGTGCGGCCGCAACGGTGCGGCGCGACAGGGACGGCGAGGCAATGGCTTCAGGCATGACGGGTCTCCAAGGGGTCTGCGAGTCAGAGGCTGGCACGCGGTGAGGAGTTCCTCAGAACGGGACAGGACTTTCCAGTAACAACGGCTCGCCGGTGGCAGGGTGGGGCAGGGTGATGGCCGTGGCATGCAGCAGCAGCCGGGGCGCCAGGGCCTGTACGGGCGGCGGCGCGTACAGGGCGTCGCCCAGGATGGGGTGACCCACGGCCTTCAGGTGCAGGCGCAGCTGGTGCGACCGGCCAGTCACCGGCTGCAGCTCGACGCGGGTGGTATTGGACGCGTCGTCATGCGCCAGCACCCGCCAGCGCGTCAGGCTGGGCTTGCCGTTGTCCAGATCCACTTTGCTCAGGGGGCGGTTGGGCCAGTCAGGAGACAAGGGCAGGTCGATGTTGGACCAGGCGCCATCGGCCAAACCCTGCAGGCGGCCTTGCACCACGGCGACGTAACGCTTGTGAACCTCGCGCGCGGCAAACGCCATGCTCAGCTGGCGCTGCACCATCGGGCCGCGCCCCAGCACGCACAGGCCCGAGGTGGCCATGTCCAGCCGGTGCACGATCAGCGCATCGGGGTAGTGCTGCTGCACGCGGGCCGACAGGCAGTCCTGCTTGTCCTGGCCACGCCCGGGCACGCACAGCAGCCCGGCGGGCTTGTCGGCCACCAGCAGATGGTCGTCCACATGAACAAAGGTCGCCCCCGATAATTCCACCATGACCGCGCTTCAATCCCTTCCGGTGTCGTTGCAGACCATCCTGCTGCTGGTGGCCTCCAATGTTTTCATGACCTTTGCCTGGTACGGCCACCTGAAGAACCAGGCCACCGCACCCTGGTTCATCGCGGCGCTGGTCAGCTGGGGCATTGCCTTGTTCGAATACCTGCTGCAGGTGCCGGCCAACCGCATCGGCTACCAGCAGGCCGGTTTTACCGTCGGCCAGCTCAAGATCATGCAGGAAGTCATCACGCTGGCCGTATTTGTGCCATTTGCAGTGTTCTACCTCAAGGAGCCGTTCAAGCTGGATTACCTCTGGGCAGCGCTTTGCATGGTGGGTGCCGTGTACTTCATCTTCCGCAGCGGCTGAAATGGGCAGGCAGGGCGGCGGTTAAACTCGCGACCTGTCACAAGAACGTCATATATCTGACACATCTCCCAGGAGCGAAGCGATGCTGTTTGGCAAGCTGATGCCGCGCGAAGGCAATTTTTTCGAACTGTTCAACCAGCATGCAGACCGCATCGTCGAGGCTGCGCGGGCCTTCTCGCAGCTGGTGGCCAACTACAACGACCCGCACCTGCGCGAGCAGTACAACCGCGACGTTGACAATGCCGAGCGTGCCGCCGACCGCGTGACGCACGACGTCAACAAGATGCTGCACAAGACCTTCATCACGCCGATCGACCGGGACCTGATCCACAAGCTGATCAACACCATGGACGACGTGGCTGATTTGATCCAGGACTCCGCCGAGACCATGGCCCTGTACGACGTGCGCCACATGACCGACGAGATCACCCGTCTGACGGACCTGAGCGTCAAGTGCTGCGAGCGCGTGAAAGACGCGGTGCGCCTGCTGGACAAGATCGCCGACCCGGCCACGGCCGAAGCGGCGCTCAAGACCTGCGAGGAAATCGACCGGCTCGAATCCGATGCCGACCGCGTGATGCGCAGCGCCATGAGCAAGCTGTTTCGTGAGGAGCCCGACGTGCGCGAGGTGATCAAGCTCAAGGCCATCTACGAGCTGCTGGAAACCATCACCGACAAGTGCGAAGACGTGGCCAATGTGATCGAGGGCATCGTCCTCGAGAATTCCTGACATGGAAGCGGCACAAGCGGCCCTGTGGGTCGTCGTCTTGCTGGTGGCGCTGGCGCTGGCCTTTGACTTCATGAACGGCTTTCACGACGCGGCAAATTCCATTGCCACCGTCGTGTCCACGGGTGTGCTCAAGCCCGCGCATGCCGTGCTCTTTGCGGCGTTCTTCAATTTCGTCGCCATCTTCGTCTTTCACCTGAGTGTGGCGGCCACCGTGGGCAAGGGCATCGTGCAGCCCGGCATTGTGGACACGCATGTGGTGTTCGGCGCACTGGTGGGCGCCATCACCTGGAACGTGCTGACCTGGTACTACGGCATCCCGAGCAGCTCGTCGCATGCACTGATCGGCGGCATTGTGGGCGCGGTGATTGCCAAGGCGGGCTCCGGCGCGCTGCTGTCGGCCGGCATCATGAAGACCGTGGCCTTCATCTTCGTGTCGCCCGTATTGGGCTTCCTGCTGGGCTCGCTGATGATGCTGCTGGTGTCCTGGGTGTTTCGCCGTACCACGCCGTCGCGCGTGGATTCCTGGTTTCGCAGGCTCCAGCTGGTCTCGGCCGGCGCCTACAGCCTGGGCCACGGCGGCAACGACGCGCAAAAGACCATCGGCATCATCTGGATGCTGCTGATCGCTACGGGCTACACCGCCGCGGGTGACAAATCGCCACCGGGCTGGGTCATCATCAGCTGCTATGTGGCCATTGCGGCGGGCACCATGTTTGGCGGCTGGCGCATCGTCAAGACCATGGGCCAGAAGATCACCAAGCTCAAACCTGTGGGCGGTTTCTGCGCCGAAACGGGCGGCGCCATCACCTTGTTCCTGGCCACGGCGATGGGCATCCCGGTGTCCACCACGCACACCATCACGGGTGCCATCGTGGGAGTGGGTTCTGCGCGCCGTGCGTCCGCCGTGCGCTGGGGTGTGGCAGGCAACATCGTGTGGGCCTGGATCTTCACCATCCCGGCTGCCGCCTTTGTGGCGGCGGTGGCTTACTGGGTCAGCCTGCAGATCTTTTAAGCCCGCAGGCAAGTGCCCGGATCACTGGCTGATCTTGCGGCCTTCTTCCACCTGGTATTCAAAGTACCGCTGAAAGCTGAACACGATGCTGGACATCAGCACCGTGGTGCCAATCAGCAGTGACAGCACCACGGCACCGATCGTCAGCCAGTTGGTGCGCCCGGGCAGGGCGTCAGGCGCCGCGCTGGGGTTGAAGCGGGCGTTCCATTTCTCCGGCGTCATCAGCCCGTAAATGATGGCCGTCAATGCGCAGGCAGCGACGGTAAAGCCCAGGAAGGGGATCAGCACCCAGCTGGCCTGGTCGTCCAGCCCGTAGGCCTTGACCCGCTGAATGCCGTACAGGCCCAGTGCCGAGGGGATCGGCAGCGCCCAGGCCCACATATCGCCCAGCCCGTGCAGGTAAAAGCGGTGCAGGCCCAGCGGCCCGCCCACAAAGGCGAGCCAGGCCGCCATAGTCTTGTTTTTCATGCGCCCTCAGCGGGCGTGGTGTCACCCGCGCCCAGAAATTTTTCCATCAGCACCACGTCCAGCCATTGACCGAACTTCCAGCCACACGACTTGAGCACACCCACTTCGTTGAAACCCAGTGCGCGGTGCACCCCCACCGAACCCGCGTTGCCCGAATCGCCGATGACCGCGATCAGCTTGCGCACGCCCGCTGCTTCGGCGTCTCGGGCCAGTTGCGCCAGCAGCACGCGGCCCAGGCCTTTGCCGGCTGCACCCGCAGCAAGGTAGATGGAGTCTTCCGCCGAGAACCGGTACGCGGGTCGGGGCTTGAACCACTGGCAGTAGGCATAGCCCAGTATGCGCCCGCCGTCTTCGGCTACCAGCCAGGGCAGGCCCTTGGCCAGCACGTCGGCGCGGCGCGCGGCCATGTCGGCCTCGGTGGGCGGCGTGGTCTCAAAAGTGCCGGTGCCGTGCAGCACATGGTGGGCATAAATTGCGGTGATGTCGGGTATATCGTCGTCACGGCTGGGGCGGATGTTGGGCATAAGAAACTAAGTTGATATAATGGAAGGCTTTTCAGCGTGTCGCTGGCCGGGTGGCTATGTCGCGTGTCTCAACGCTGAGAGATTACCGGAAGCAATTCCGACCACCCAAAGGATAAATCATGGTCGTCATTCGACTCTCCCGCGGCGGCGCCAAGGCCCGTCCGTTCTTCAACATCGTCGTGGCCGACAAGCGCGTGCGCCGTGACGGCCGCTTCATTGAGCGCATCGGGTTTTACAACCCGATCGCCAAGGGCAGCGAGGAAAGCATCCGCATCGCCCAGGACCGCCTGACTTACTGGAAGGGCGTTGGCGCCCAGGCATCTCCCACCGTGGAGCGCCTGATCAAGCAAGCAGCCGACAAGGCAGCTTAAGCATCCATGCTGTCCCGGCTTGAATCTGCCGAACTTCCGGCAGACGCAATCGAAGTCGGGCGCATCGCCGATGCATGGGGTATCAAGGGCTGGTTCAAGGTCCTGCCCCACAGCGCCTCACCTGAGGCGCTTTTTTCTTCCAAACGCTGGTATCTGCAGCCGTCTGAACGAGGGGCCAAAACCTTCTCGGGCACAGTGCTGCTGCGTGTGCGCGAGGCCAAGGACCACTCCGACACCATCGTGGCGTTCTCCGAAGACATTCCCGATCGCTCCGCCGCCGAAGCCCTGAAGGGCGCGCGCGTGTTCGTGCCGCGCTCCAGTTTTCCCACGGCGGGTACAGACGAGTATTACTGGGTGGACCTGATGGGCCTGGACGTTGTCAACCGCGAAGGCGTTGCGCTGGGCCGGGTGACGGACCTCATGGCGACCGGTCCGCAGACCGTTCTGGTGCTGACGTTTGATGCGGACGGTAAACCGCAAGAACGCCTGATCCCGTTCGTGTCGGCCTTTGTGGACGGCGTGGACCAGGCGGCACGGCGCATCACCGTCGACTGGCAGCCCGACTATTGAGCCGGGCGCAAACGCCATGCGCTTTGACGTCATCACCCTGTTCCCCGAATTGTTCGGCCCTTTCATGGAGGCTGGCGTCACGCGCCGCGCCTATGAATCGCGGCTGGTCGACGTGCGCCTGTGGACGCTGCGGGATTTTGCCGACGGCAACTACCGCCGCGTGGACGACCGGCCTTTTGGTGGCGGCCCGGGCATGGTCATGATGGCCGAGCCGCTGGCGCGCTGCCTGCAGGCGATCCGGGCTGAGCGGGCAGACGCCGCGCCGGTGGTGCTGTTCTCTCCGGTCGGCACGCGGCTTGACCATGCCGGTGTGCAGCAGTGGTCTGCCAGTGCCGGGGCTGTGCTGGTGTGTGGCCGCTACGAGGGTATAGACCAGCGCTTTATCGACACGCATGTGGACGCGCAGATCAGCCTGGGCGACTTTGTATTGTCGGGCGGCGAGATCGCCGCCATGGCCCTGCTGGACGCTGTGGCCCGCTTGCAGCCCGGCGTGCTGAACGACGAAGGCAGCCACCAGCTGGACAGCTTCAATCCAGCTTTGGACGGTCTGCTGGATTGCCCGCACTACACCCGGCCCGAAGTCTGGAACGGGCAGACCGCGCCAGCACCGCTCCTGTCGGGCCATCACGCCCAGATCGATCGCTGGCGACGCGACCGGCGGCTTGAGATCACTGCGCAACATCGCCCTGACCTCATCGCCGCAGCGCGGTCGGCTGGGCGCCTGAGCGGGGCCGACGAGGCCTTGCTGGCGAACCCCGTGAAAAATTGTTTATAATCAAAGGCTTTTCGATCCTCTGCCCGGCCGCCCACCGCAACGCATGTCATGCGCATTGCCCGGGCCCCTAGCGTAGCGCGGGCAAGATCCCAGAGGTAAACCATGAATCTGATCCAGACCCTTGAGCAGGAAGAAATCGACCGGCTCGGCAAGAAAATCCCCGTGTTCGCCCCTGGCGACACCGTGATCGTGAGCGTGAACGTCGTTGAAGGCACCCGCAAGCGTGTGCAGGCCTACGAAGGCGTCGTGATTGCCAAGCGCAACCGTGGCCTGAACAGCGGCTTCACCGTTCGCAAGATCTCCAGCGGTGAGGGCGTTGAGCGTACCTTCCAGACCTACAGCCCGCTGATCGCCGGCATCGAAGTCAAGCGCCGTGGTGATGTGCGCCGCGCCAAGCTGTACTACCTGCGTGACCGCAGCGGCAAGTCGGCCCGTATCAAGGAAAAGCTCCCCAGCAAGTCGACTGCTGTCAAATAAGCAGCCCGTCTTGCCCCCAGCCGCCGCCAGCCCAGTGCTCGTGGCGGCTTTTTCATTGCCGGCCATCGTCCATGCCCATTGATCCGATCCCCGCCGATACGCCGCTGTCGCGGCTGCCCAACTTTGACCCGCGTGCGGTCGAGGTGGTGCGCATCGACGGGCATCTGCCGCCGGTCAGCCGCGACGCGCTGGCACCCGCGGCGATCCGCCAGCGGTTCGCGCAGCCCCCGCAGTGGGAGCCTGAGTTCTGGCTGGAGCGCAAGTTTGCCGAGCGCACGCCCACCCATGCAGCCGTGCTGGTACCCATCGTGATGCGTGAGCGACCCACGATGCTGCTGACCGAACGCACGACGCACCTGTCTACCCATTCGGGGCAGGTGGCCTTCCCGGGCGGTAAATCAGACGAAACAGACACCGACGCCGCGCACACGGCACTGCGCGAAGCGCAAGAGGAAGTCGGCCTGGAGGCGCGCTTTGTCGAGGTGGTGGGGACCCTTCCCACGTACACCACCGGCACGCAGTTCATCGTGACGCCCGTCGTGGCACTGGTGCAACCCGACCATCAGCTGACGCTCAATGCGTTTGAGGTGGCGGACGCCTTTGAGGTGCCGCTGGACTTTTTGATGAACCCGGCCCACCACCGCCACCATGCGGTCGAATTCGCCGGCGTGCGCCGCGAATGGCTGTCCATGCCCTACATGGACGGCAGCACCGAGCGCTTCATCTGGGGTGCGACAGCCGGCATGCTGCGCAACTTCTACCGCTTCCTCGCGGCCTGAGCCATCCCGCAATAGCCCGGCGCTATCATTGCGCATGAGTTTTTTCGCCATCCTGTTCGCGCTGCTGCTGGAGCAGGTTCGCCCGCTTGCACGTCACAACGTGATCCATGCCTCACTGCGTGGCTGGGCCAAGCAGGTCAGCCGCAATTTTGACACTGGCAAAACACATCACGGCTGGGTGGCCTGGACCCTGGCGGTCGTGGTGCCGTCGCTGGTAGCGCTGGGCATTTACTGGCTGCTGATCTGGACAGTGGGCTGGCCGTTTGCGGTGCTGTGGAGCATTGCCATCCTTTATGTCACGCTGGGTTTTCGCCAGTTCAGCCATCACTTCACCGAGATCCGCGACGCGCTGGACACGGGCGACGAAGCGCGCGCTCGAGAATTGCTGGCCCAGTGGCAGCAGGTGGACGCCAGCGAGCTGCCGCGCAGCGAGATCGTGCGTCACGTCATTGAGTATTCCGTGCTGGCCGCCCACCGCCATGTGTTTGGTGTGCTCGGCTGGTTCTCTGTGCTGGCGGCCCTGGGCCTGGGCCCTGCGGGGGCCGTGCTGTACCGCATGAGTGAATTCGTGGGGCGCTACTGGAAGTACCGCAGCAAGGCGCTGCACCAGCCTGCCAGTGCAGCATTGCAAGGGGCTGCTGCCCGCGCCTGGTCTGCGATCGACTGGTTGCCCGCGCGTGCCACGGCGCTGGGCTTTGCCGTGGTGGGCAGCTTTGAGGAAGCCATCGACAGCTGGCGCAACTATTCGCAGCGATTCCCCGACGACAACGACGGCGTGGTGCTGGCAGCCACGTCGGGCGCCATCAATGTCCGCCTGGGTGGCGAGGCACTGAAGACGGTGTTTGCGCCAAACAGCTCTGGTACCTTCCAGGCGGCCGGCGGCACTGAATCGCCTGAAGGTGTCGAGGCTACCCCTGGCCGCGAGCCGGAGGTGGGCCACCTGCGCAGCGTGGTGGGGCTGGTCTGGCGCTCGGTGGTGCTGTGGATGGTCTTGCTGGCCTTGTTGACGCTGGCGCGGCTGCTGGGCTGATGGGCTACGACACGCTGCTCAGTCCCGTCGTTCATGGCCTGACGCCTTACGTGCCCGGCGAGCAGCCGCGCATCGCCAACCTCATCAAGCTCAACACCAACGAGAACCCGTACCCACCGTCCCCGCGCGTGATGCAAGCCATCACGGCGGCTGCGCAGACCGGCCTGCAGCTCTACCCGGACCCGGAGTCCACCGCCTTGCGCCAGGCCGTCGCGCGGCACCACGGCATTGACGCTGCGAAGGTGTTTGTGGGCAATGGATCCGACGAAGTGCTGGCGCACGCATTCTTTGCATTCTTCCAGCAGGGCCGCGCGCTGCTGATGCCGGATGTGAGCTACAGCTTTTATGCCGTGTACTGCCGGCTCTACGGTATTGCGGCGCAGACGGTGCCGCTGGATGCAGGCCTGCAAATCGATGTGGGTGGCTATGCCATGCCGGGTGCCGGTGGCGTGGTCATTGCCAACCCCAATGCCCCCACGGGCTGCGCGTTGTCGCTGGCGGCCATTGAAGCGCTGTTGCAAAGCCAGCCCGGCTGCGTGGTGCTGGTGGACGAGGCCTATGTGGATTTCGGCGCTGCCAGCGCCATCAAACTGATTAACCAGTATCCCAACCTGCTGGTCGTGCACACCCTGTCCAAGAGCCGTTCACTGGCGGGCCTGCGCGTAGGGCTCGCGGTGGGTCAGCGGCACCTGATCGACGCGCTGGAGCGCGTGAAAAACAGCTTCAACTCCTACCCGCTGGACCGCCTGGCCCAGGCGGGTGCAGCGGCCGCCTATGACGACGCCGCGTACTTCGGGCAGACCTGTCGAGCGGTGATGCAGGCGCGCGAGCGGTTGACGCTGCAATTGCAGGCCTTGAGCTTCCAGGTGCTGCCATCGGCGGCGAATTTCGTATTTGCCAGCCACCCGTTGCACGACGCTGCCACGCTGGCTGTGCGGTTGCGCGAACAGGGCATCCTGGTGCGGCATTTCAGGCTGCCGCGCATCGAGCAGTACCTGCGCATCAGCATCGGCACGCCAACCCAGTGCGATGCCCTGGCGCAGGCGCTGGCAGGGCTGGTTCAGTAGCGTTTGGGCTGCGACAGCTCGGCAAACAGTTCGCTGTAGATTTTGTAGCGGCGCGCGCTGATCTCGGTGGGGCCGGGCGCACTTTTGACCTGCGCCATGATGCCGCAGCCGGGCTCGTGCAGATGCGTGCAGTTGTAGAACTTGCACTTCTCGATGTGCACACGCAGGTCTGGCATGCAGGTGGCCAGGTTCATCGGGTCGACATGGTTCAGGCCGAATTCCTGGAAGCCCGGTGAATCGATCAATGCCGTGGTGCGCGCCTCGTCCACCCAATACCAGGTGGTGCTGGTCGTGGTGTGTTTGCCCGAGTTCAGCGCCTGCGAAATCTCGTTGGTTTCGGCCAGGGCGCCGGGGACCAACAGGTTGATCAGTGTGCTTTTGCCGGCGCCGGACGGGCCCAGCACCAGCGTGGTCTTGCCCTGCAGGTGCTTGAG
This sequence comes from Ramlibacter sp. 2FC, assembly GCA_943372515.1. Taxonomy (GTDB): domain Bacteria; phylum Pseudomonadota; class Gammaproteobacteria; order Burkholderiales; family Burkholderiaceae_C; genus RAM1. The sequence continues at coordinate 16,324 of CALRYY010000020.1, forward strand.
CAGGTGATCGCGGTCCACGTCGCCCGACAGGCGCAGGCACAACGGCAGCACGCCGTAGTGCATGTGCTGGTAGGGCAGCAGGCGGCCCCAGGCCTGCTCGAACGGCTCCACCAGGTCGCTCTTGTTCAGCGCAATGATGGGGCGGATGCGTTCGGCCTCGGCGGCAATCAGCGCGCGGGCGAGCTGGCTCTCGGAGAACTCCGGCTCTGCGGCAATCAGGATCAGCACCTGGTCCAGGTTGGCTGCAAACGACTTGGTGCGGATCTCGTCCTGGCGGTAAAACAGGTTGCGCCGTTCCTCGATTTTTTCGATGGTGCCTTCGTCCTGCGACGGCAGCCACAGCACCCGGTCGCCCACCACGACCTGGCTCTTCTTGCCGCGTGGGTGGCAGATGACGCGCTGGCCTTCAGGCGTTTCTACCAGGCAATGACGGCCAAAGCTGCCGACGACCAGGCCCTTGTCCAGCGCTGCGGTGTGAGCCAACGCGCTTCAGCCCAGCAGCGCGTCTGTGCGTGACGCGCAATCAAAATCGGTCTCGGAGATGCCGCCCACGTCGTGCGTGTTGAAGCGCACCACGCAGCGGTTGTAGTGCACAGACAGATCCGGGTGGTGGTCCTGCGCATTGGCAATGAAGGCCAGCGCATTCACGAACGAAATCGTCTCGTAATAGTTGGCAAAGGTATATGTTTTCTGGATGGCGACGTCGGCGCCATCACCCGTCAGTGACCAGCCCGGTGCGGCGGCCAGCCGCGTGACGATCTCGGTGGGCTTCAGCGCGCGGCGCGCCTGGGTGGACCAGTCCACCTTGTTCAGCATGCTTGTCATGCGGTCATCCTTGCAAGCCGCTCGGAGGCCGGCGGGTGGGAGTAATAGAACTTCACGAACACCGGGTCGGGTGTCAACGTGGATGCGTTGTCTTCGTACAGCTTGAGCAGCGCGGTGCTCAGGTCCTGGCCGCTGGTCTGCATGACGGCATAGGCGTCGGCTTCGAACTCGTGCTTGCGCGACAGCTGCGCGAACAGGGGCGAGATGAAGAACGTGAAGACCGGTACGGCCAGCAAAAACAACATCAATGCCAGCGCGTCATTGGGCACGCCCATGTTGGGCCGTACACCCAGGCCGGTATAGAACCAGGCCTGCGTGGACAACCAGCCCAGCAGCGCAAACCCGGCCAGGCTCAATGCAAATAGGCTCACGATGCGCTTGATGATGTGCTTGTGCTTGAAATGGCCCAGCTCGTGCGCCAGTACGGCGTCTACCTCGCCGGGTGACAGTTTGGCCAGCAGCGTGTCATAAAACACCACGCGCTTGGCGGCGCCAAAGCCGGTGAAATAGGCGTTGGCATGGGCGCTGCGCTTGCTGCCGTCCATGACAAACAAGCCTTTGGCTGCGAAGCCGCAGCGCTGCATGAGCGCGGTGACGCGGGCTTTCAACGTCTCGTCTTCCAGCGGCTGGAACTTGTTGAACAGTGGCGCGATAAAGGTGGGGTAGACCAGCAGCAGCAGCAGGTTGAATGCCATCCACACGCCCCAGGCCCACAGCCACCAGGTGGCGCCCGCCGCGCCCATGAGCCACAGGATCAGCCAGGCGATGGGCAGCCCGATGATGAGGCCCACGACAGTGGATTTGGCCATGTCGCCCAGCCACAGGCGCCAGGTCATCTTATTGAAGCCAAAGCGTTCTTCAATCACAAAGGTCTGGTACAGCGTGAACGGCAAGTCGATCAGGCCGCCGACCAGCATGAACGCGCCCAGCAGCGCAAGCTGTTGAACCATGCCGCCGCCCAGCCACGCCATCAATGCCTGGTTCAGCACATCAAGCCCGCCCAGCAGTGTCCAGCCCAGCAACACCGCAGCGCCGAATGCCAGCTCCAGCAGGCCAAAGCGTGCCTTGACGACCGTGTAGTCGGCGGCCTTCTGGTGGGCGGTCAGGCTCACGGCCTGTGCAAACAGCGGCGGCACGGTTGTGCGATGGGTGGCCACATGGCGGATCTGGCGCGATGCCAGCCAGAATTTCACCAGCAGCCCGACCACCAGGGCGGTGGCAAAGCTGATGGTCAGGAGCGAAGAAGAATCCATAGCAGTCCAGTTTAGGCCATCGGCGACAATCGCAAGCATGTCTGAAGCCACCCCCACCCTGACCAAATCCGACCAGAACCTCATCTGGCTTGACTGTGAAATGACCGGGCTTGACCCCGAGACCGACCGCCTGATCGAAATTGCCGTGATCGTGACCGGCGCCAACCTGGAGCCGCGTATCGAAGGCCCGGTGCTGGTCATTCACCAGAGCGACGAGCAACTGGACCGCATGGACGCCTGGAACAAGGGCACCCATGGGCGCAGCGGCCTGATCGACAAGGTCAAGGCGTCTACCGTGACAGAAGCCCAGGCCGAACAGCAGATCCTGGAATTTCTGTCGAAGTACAGCCCCAAAAATGTCGCGCCCATGTGCGGCAACACCATCAGCCAGGACCGCCGCTTTCTGGTGAAGTACATGCCCAAACTGGAGGCGTTTTTTCACTACCGCAATCTGGACGTCAGCACCCTGAAGGAGCTGGCCAAACGCTGGCGACCCGAGGTGTACAACGCGTTCAAGAAGCAGCAAAAGCACACGGCACTGGCCGATGTGCACGAATCGATTGACGAGCTGGCGCACTACCGCGAGCACTTCCTCAAGCTCGGTTGATTAGGTACAAACCCGGATCCGTGCCATAATCGCAGGCTGCACTGCAAACGGTAGTGCATTTTGTGCATCTCCCTTCACACCATGGCTCAACAAATGAGCCGCCCGTGCCAGTCAGTCCATGACAGTTGCCCGGTAGTCGTTTGATGGTTGATGTCTTTTAACCATTGACGACGGCACTCCCGCCTTGGGGGTGTTGGCGTGTGAGTAAATTCATGACTGACTCTTTTGAAGTACAGGGCGACTTTTCGCCTGCCGAATCCTTTGTTGAACCCATCTTCGACGCTGTTGACAGCGTTGTGGCCGAGACCCCTGTTGAGGTGGTTCCCAACGGCTTCGTGAAGCTGGGCCTGGCCGACGAACTGCTGCGCGCTGTGGCTGACCTGGGCTATACGCAGCCCACACTGGTACAGGACAAGGTCATTCCGCTGGCCCTGCCCACCGGTGACAGTTCCGCCAAGGCCTACATTGACCTGATGGTTTCCAGCCAGACCGGCAGCGGCAAGACCGCAGCCTTCCTGCTGCCTGTGCTGCACACGCTGCTGTCGCAAAAGGCCCAGGCTGAAGCCGACGAGCGCGCCGCGTTCGAGCGCGCCGTAGCGGAAGCTGAAGCCAATGGCGAGCCCGCCCCCAAGCGTCCCAAGCGCAAGGACCCGACCAACATGCGCAACTTCAAGGCCGCCGTTCCTGGCGCCCTGATCGTGTGCCCCACGCGTGAACTTGCCCAGCAGGTGGCGCATGACGCCATCGGCCTGGTGCAGCATTGCCGCGGCCTGCGCATTGCCAACATCGTGGGCGGCATGCCTTACCAGCTGCAGATTGCCAAGCTGCAAAACGCCGACCTCGTGGTTGCCACGCCTGGCCGCCTGCTGGACCTGCAGCGCTCCATGCAGATCAAGCTCGACAAGGTTCAGTTTCTGGTGGTTGACGAAGCCGACCGCATGCTCGACCTGGGCTTCTCGGACGACCTGGCCGAAATCAACCAGCTGACCATCGAGCGCAAGCAGACCATGATGTTCAGCGCGACGTTCGCCCCGCGCATCCAGCAACTGGCCGCGCGCGTGATGCGCCAGCCGCAAAAGGTGCAGATCGACAACCCGCAGGAAAAGCACGCCAACATCAAGCAGGTGCTGTTTTGGGCCGACAACGCCCAGCACAAGCGCAAGCTGCTGGACCACTGGCTGCGCGACACCACGATCAACCAGGCCATCGTTTTTGCCAGCACGCAAGTCGAATGCGACGGCCTGGCCAACGACCTGCAGCAAGCCGGCTTTGACGCCGTGGCACTGCACGGCGCCCTGAGCCAGGGCCTGCGCAACCGCCGCCTGATGGCGCTGCGCCAGGGCCAGGTGCAGGTGCTGGTGGCCACCGACGTGGCCGCGCGCGGCATCGACGTGCCCACCATCACCCACGTATTCAACTACGGCCTGCCCATGAAAGCAGAGGACTACACGCACCGCATCGGCCGCACCGGCCGGGCAGGGCGCGACGGTCTGGCCGTGACGTTCGCCGAAATGCGCGACCGCCGCAAGATCTTTGACATTGAGGGCTACTCCAAGCAGACCTTCAAGGCTGAAGTGATCCCGGGCCTGGAACCCCAGCAGCGCGCCCCGCAAGGTGGCGGCCGCCCGCAGATTGACTACAGCGGCCGTGGCCGCCGTGACAACGGTCCGCGCGACCGCAATTTTGGTGGCAACCGCAGCGGTGGTTTCGGTGGTGGCTTCGCCCCCCGTGAAGACCGTGGCTTTGACCAGCGCCGTGAAGGCGGTGGTTTTGAGCAGCGCCGCGACGGTGCCGGTGCCGGCTTTGGCCGCAAGCCCGGCTTTGGCGACGCGGGTGCCCCCCGTTCGTTTGAAAACCGTGCGCCTCGTGAAGGTTTTGCCGCACCGCGTGGCGACTTCGCACCGCGCAAGCCGGCGTTTGCCAAGCCTGCCGGCCCGCGCCCCTACGCGCCGCACGACGCGCGCAAGCGCCCGGCCAAGCCGGCGCGCTAAAGGCCCGGACGCAGGCCCGGCCCTGCGTTCAACCTTGCAGTTCAACCCTGCAGCTCAACCTTGTGATATGGCGCGCCCGATATCGGGCCAGCGCCGGTGCATGTAAATCCACGCGACCAGCCCCACGCCCATCATCAGCAATGATGAAACAGCCAGGGCGCGCGTGGAATGCATCACCAGCGGCGCGATGATGCCAGCCACAATGCCGTTGGCCGTGGAACCAATGACCGCCTGAAGCGACGACGCCAGCCCGCGCCGATGCGGGTACAGGTCCAGCACCAGCAGTGTCACCACGGGCACCATCAGGGCCCAGCCGAAGCCGAACACCGCAATGGGCAGCAAGGCCCACGACGGGTGCGCGACGAAAGCGTAGTTGGCCGCCACATTGGCCAGCGACACCAGCACCATGATCAAGAAGCCATGGCGGATCTGCCGCTTGGGCGCAATGCGCCCGGCCAGACGGCCGCTGGCCCAGGAGCCGGCCATGATGCCGGCGATGGTCAGTACAAAAAACCAGAAGAACTGCGTGGGCGCTAGGCCCATGTGCGTGCCCAGAAATTCCGGCGCGCACAGCACGTACAGGAACATGCCGTTGAACGGAATGCCACTGGCCAGCGCCAGCAGCAAAAAGCGCGGGTTGGAGCACAGCTCCCAGTAACCCTGCATGAGGTTGCGCACATTGAATGGCTGGCGTTCGGTCACGTGCAGTGTTTCGGGCAGCAGCCTGAAGTTGGCCACCCACAGCGCCACACCCACAGCCGTCAGGAACCAGAATATGCTGTGCCAGCCGGCATGCACAAACAGCCAGCCGCCGATGATGGGTGCGATGGCCGGTGCCACCCCAAAGTAGATGGTGACCTGGCTCATGACTTTCTGGGCTTGTGCAGGCGGGAACATGTCGCGTATGACCGCGCGCGACACGACGATGCCCGCGCCGGTAGACAGCCCCTGCACGCCGCGAAAGAACACCAGTTGCCCGATGGTCTGCGACAGGGCGCAGCCCGCGGATGCCAGCGTGAATGCCGCGATACCCCACAGCACCACGGGCCGCCGCCCGAAGCTGTCGGCCAGCGCACCATGAAACAGGTTCATGAAGGCAAACCCGAACAGGTAGGCCGACAAAGTCTGCTGCATCTCCACCGGCGTTGCGCCCAGCGAACGCGCAATGCCAGAGAACGCGGGGATGTAGGTGTCTATGGAGAACGGGCCCAGCATGCCCAGCAGGGCAAGCAGTACGGCCAGGGCCCAGCGTGGTGCCCGCCAGAGCCTGTCGGCGTCCGGATTCATGAAAGAAGGCCCGGCGTCAGACCTTGACGATGAATTGGGCCTCGCCAGGCGTGCCTTGCCAGGTCTCAAAGGCGCTACGCGTGGCCATGGCGTGCATCAGGTCCCACCGGCTGATCGGGCCGCCCAGCGTGAGCTGAGGCACCGATGTCGTGGAATCCTTCTCGTCCTGACGGGCCGCCTCGCAGACACGCCACGCAGCCGCCACGCCATCCGGGCCACCCAGGACCTGCTCGATCGTGCGCCGGAAGGTCTGTTCCAGCGCCAGTTTGTCGGTGTCGGAAATATTCGGGAGATCGACCAGCGTAACGGTGTAGCTCATGTGCGTCCTTGGTAATGATGTGCCGCAAAGGGTGTGCCGCAAAGCAAATCGGGTACCTTTGCGACAAAGGTACCCGATATGTAGAAGTGGTGGGTCCTGAGTGACTCGAACACTCGACCTACGGATTAAGAGTCCGCTGCTCTACCAACTGAGCTAAGAACCCACTTTTAAAACCTGTGCTGTGGTGGAGAGGAGGAGGATCGAACTCCCGACCTTCGCATTGCGAACGCGACGCTCTCCCAGCTGAGCTACCCCCCCACAACAGCCCGTATTCTATCAATACGGCCATGCGGTTTGGAGCAGGCGCAATTATGCCTTATTGCATGCCGTTTCTGCTGGCCAGCTCCACAAAAAGACCCGCATGGTCCAGGTCGGTCAGGCCGTGTTCGATGCCCTCGGCATACAGCTGCTCGAACAGACGGGTGATGGGCGCTTCAAAGCCTATTTCCTCGGCGGTTGCCAGCGCATTGCGCAGGTCCTTGAGCTGTACCGACATGCGCGCGCGTGGCGCAAAGTCGCGCTCGACCATGCGCTGGCCATGCACCTGCAGGATGCGGCTGTCGGCAAAACCGCCGGTGATGGCTTCCTTGACTTTGGCCATGTCGGCCCCGCCGCGCGCGCACATGAGCAATGATTCAGCCACCGCGCCAATGGTGATGCCCACGATCATCTGGTTGGCCAGCTTGGTCAGCTGGCCTGTGCCGTGCGGTCCCACATGTGTGGCGCGGCCAAAGACCTGGAACACAGCCTGGGCGCGCTCGAAATCTTCAGGCCGCCCGCCAGCCATGATGACCAGGGTGCCCGCATCTGCGCCGACGGTGCCGCCGGACACCGGTGCGTCCAGGTGCGAGATGCCCATCGCAGCCAGCCGCGCCGCGTGGTCGCGTGCCTCACGCGGCTTGATGGACGCCATGTCGATGACCAGCGTGCCGGCCTTCATGGCCTGGGCCGCGCCCTGGGCAAAGAGAACGGCCTCCACGACAGCGCCGTTTTCCAGCATGCTGACCACGACATCGGCAGCGCCCGCGGCAAGCGCCGCAGTGCTGTGCACCGTGGCCCCAAATGCCGCCACGCGCTCGGCCTTGTCGCGGCTGCGGTTCCACACATGTACCTCGTGGCCCGCCTCGCACAGGCGGCGCGCCATGGGAAAGCCCATGAAGCCGATGCCCAGTACTGCGATTTTCATTCCCTGCTCCTGCCGTTGTTGACAGCATGATCGCGCCAATGGCGCGGTGGTTACTGTCAGGCGGCTTTCAGCAAGGGTGCCGCAAACAGGGCTTCCATCTCGCGGCGCACCTTGTAGGCATGCGTACTGGTGTCAATGGCGACGTCAGACCAGCTCAGCGACTGACCTTTCTTTACGGGCCGCACAACCTTGATGCCATGCGCCAGACCCAGCGGCAGCCCACCCATCTGCACCGAACGCTGCGCGGGCAGCAGCTTGCCCCACACGGTGTAGCCACCTTCGCCGTCCAGCATCTCGCCGGGCTGCAGATCGCGCTTGGCCGTGGCCACCACGTCAGCGTTCCAGCCTGTGGCCACGCCCGTGGGCTCGCCGCGCAGCGCCACGCTGGCCACGCTCACGCCCACTTCCAGGCCGATCAGGTGCCAGCGCTTGTACAGCGTGAAGTAACGCCCGCTGGGATCGGTGTGGGCGTTGTATTCCTCAAAGCAGTTCTTGATGTAGTCGGTCTCGGCCTCGACCGTGACCCAAACGCCCATGCGGATGTCGTACGGGATCTTGCGGCCGTCGGTTTCCAGTGACGAAATCACCTCCACCATACCCTTGCGCTCCAGCACGCCGCCCTCGCTGATGGGGCGGGTGACGTAGGGGATGTCTTCCACACTGGCGGGTGGATACAGCAGGCCGTTGGACGGCACGCCCAGACCTGTGGCATTGGACACGGCCGTGCTTTCAATGGAGGGTTTGGAGCCGTCCAGAAAGCTGTTGAACATCTTGGGGTTGAGCCCGCCGCGCGCGGCCTGCTCGGGCGTCAGGCCGTAGTAGCCCCACACCGTATCAGGCGTTGATTCGCTGAAATGCGGCAGCCATTTGTGGCCGCGCCCGGCTGCCACCACGGGGAAGCCGCAGGTGCGTGCCCAGTCCACCAGGTCGCAGATCAGTGCAGGCTGGTCGCCAAACGCCAGTGAATACACCACGCCGGCGGCCGCGGCCTTGCGCGCCAGCAGCGGGCCGCAGAACGCGTCGGCCTCCACCGTGACGTTGACTACGTGCTTGCCATGGGCAAACGCTTCCAGGCAATGGTCCACTGCGGCGATCGGGTGCCCCGTGCATTCCACGATCACATCGATGGCGGGGTGGCGCACCAGGGCCTGCCAGTCTTCACTGATGTGGGTGGTGCCGTTCTTGATGGCGGCGTCCAGCGACGCTGCCTGCGACTGGGCGGGTTGCCAGCCCACGCGCGCGAGGTTGGCCCGCGCGCCTTCGGGCGACAGGTCGGCAATGCCCACCAGGTGCACGCCCGGTGTGCGCGGGACCTGCGCCAGGTACATGGAGCCGAACTTGCCCGCGCCGATCAGGCCGATGCGGATGGGCCGGCCTGCGGCTGCGCGCTGCTGGAGTTTGCTGTGGAGGTTCATGCCGCTTTTTTCATCTCGTCAAACGGCACAGACGATGTCTGCATTGCGCTGGCAGGCAACCCGTCCTTCCACGGCAGGTCCACCGGATAGTCTTTCAGCAGGCAGTCATCCGGCAGGCATTCAATCGGCGTGAAGTTACGGTGCGCGATGAATTCAGGCCGCTTGGGGCGTCGGATGTGGTTACTCACAGCGCACAGGCTCAGGTACACCGCCACGCGGTGCCAGGGCGACAGGTTGCTGCCAGACGCATGCACCAGACAGCTGTGGAACAGGATCATCGAGCCAGCAGGGCCCTTGGGGCTGACGATGCCACCGTTCTTGCCACCGGCGCGTTCCACCAGTTGCCCGATCAGGTCGTTGTCCACCGTCCACAGCGGGTAGCTGGTGGTGGTGAGGTCGTGTTTGGCCTGCACCACGCCCTTTTTGTGGCTGCCAGGGATGAACATCAGAGGGCCGTTGTGCTCGTTCACGTCGTCCAGAAAGATGGCCACGTTCATCGCGCGTTCGGTGGGCATCATGTCGTCATTCAGCCAGGTGCCGTAATCCTGGTGCCACTGCCACACGTCGCCTTCAAAGGCCGCCTTGCCGTTGATCTTGAACTGGTGCATGTAGAGCTTTTCATTGAACAGGTCCTGCACCGGCTCGATCATGCGCGGGTGGCGCGCCAGCCGCGCGAAAGGCTCGCTGTACATGTGCGCGGCGAAGTTGGTGCGCACCGCATCCTTGCCTTTTTCGCGTACGTTGTAGGCCTCGCGGCGGCTGTACAGCTCAGGTACTGCATCGGTCAGCTTGCGTGTTTCTTCTGGGGTGAATTGCCCGGGGAAAAACAGGTAACCCTCGCGGTCAAACTGTTCGAGCTGTTGTTGGGTGAGTCTCATCGCTTGTCTCCTTCACTTGATTTCAATACGTGGGTCAACCGGGCCGCCAGGTTGCCGCCGGCATGCTGGCTGTGCTGTTCGATCAGGCGCACGGCCGCATCGGCTTCGCCTGCGGCAATGGCGTTGGCAATGGCCTCGTGTTCGTCCCAGACGGCTTCGCGCTGGCGCTCTTCGCGCAGCACGGCGCCCATTACGCGGCGCAGGTGGCGCCAGTGCTGCAGGGCGCTCTGGCCGATCAGCGGGTTTCCCGACGCGGTGTAGATCGCGTCGTGAAAGGCCATGTCGGCATCAATCATGGCCTTGACGTTCTTGCCGCGCGCGGCCTTGCGTCCCTGCTCGATGAGCCTGGCGTCCAGCAGCACGCGCTGCCGTGCAGCCAGCCGGGCGGCCAGTGCGTCCAGTGCGCCGCGCACCTCATAGACGCTGAGCATCCAGCCCACATCCAGCGGCGCGACCAGCACGCCGCGGCCGGGCGCGTCATGCACAAAGCCATCTTTTTTCAGCAAACGCAAGGCCTGCAGCACGGGTTGGCGCGACACGGCCAGTTGCTCGGCAATGTCTTCCTGGGTGATGCGCTGGCCGGGCGCCAGCGAGCCTTCGCTGATGGCGTCCAGCAGGGCGCGGTAGACCTGGTCAACCAGGTCGGGCGCGGTTTCGAGCTTGAGGAGTTGGGCGGGCATAGCGGCTTTTGAACTCTGTATACAGAATACGGGTAACACAACCAGTTGACCTCGGGACTTACCCGCAGGCCAGGCTGTGCGAACATCCGGGGCGTCAATCCACCGAAAGTTGCCCATGGCCTCCTACGACCCCGCCTGGCTGGACCGCATGTACAACAACCGTGCCCTGGTGCCCGACCATGCCGCGTACTTCAGTCGCTGGGCTGCAAATTCTGCCGCCGCGCGCAGCACGCAGCCCTGCACGCTGGACGTGCCCTACGGTACCGGTCCCAACGAGACGCTGGACATCTTCCCGTCGGCGCAGGCGGGCGCGCCGGTGCTGGTGTTCATCCACGGCGGCTACTGGCGCTCGCTGGACAAATCAGACCATTCGTTCGTGGCGCCGCCTCTGGTGGCCTGGGGCGCCTGCGTGGTGGTGCCCAACTACGCCCTGTGCCCTGCCGTGACGGTGCCGCAGATCGTCATGCAGATGGTGCAGGCGCTGCTGTGGGTGCATACCCATATCAACCGGTTTGGGGGCGATCCGCGGCGCATCACGGTGGCGGGCCATTCGGCCGGGGGGCACCTGGCTGCCATGCTGCAGGCCTGCCAGTGGCGCGCGTTGGGTGCGGACCTGCCGCCAGATCTCGTGCGCAACACGCTGTCGATCTCGGGGCTGTACGACCTGGAGCCGATCATGCACACGCCGTTTCTGCAAACCTCGCTGCAGCTCACGCCGCCTGACGCGCTGCGTGCCAGCCCTGCCTGCATGCCTGCGCCGCGCCAGGGTGTGCTCTACACGGTGGCCGGTGGCGATGAGAGCGCGGAGTTTCTGCGGCACAACGAACTGATCCGCAACGTGTGGGGCAAACGCACAGTGCCGGTGTGTGAAGCCCTGCCCGGGTTGAATCATTTCAGCGTGCTGGATGCACTGGCCCAGCCCGGCCACCGCCTGAATTCGCTGGCGCGCCAACTGCTGCGCTGATGAAGATGGTGATGCGGGATCTGCGCCTTTGCGTCAGGGGTGTGCTGCTGGGGCTTTTGGGCCTGCTGGCAGCCTGCGGCGGCGGCGGCGGCGACGCAGCGCCGTCTGCAGCCGTCCCTGATGGGGTGACACCTGACGTGGTCGTTCCCGGTCCGTTGATCCCCGTGGTGGTGCCCCCTGAAGTCCCGGCACCCGTCCAAACCGCCGGCTGCAGCGACGCTGAGCAGCGCGACAGGCTTCACGCCTACATGCAGGAGCACTATTTCTGGAACCAGCCGCTGCGCTCGCCCCTGGCCGCGGCGCCCGACATGAACAGCTACTTTCGCTCGATGCTGAACCTGCCGCTGGACCGCTACAGCTACACGCAGCAGACCCAGGCGTTTGAGCAGTTTTATACCGAAGGCACGCGCACCGGCTTCGGCTACACCCTGGTGTGGGCAGACCTCTTGCTGACGCAGCTGCGGGTGCGCCATGTGGAGCCCCGCAGTCCGGTCGCGGCCGCGGGGCTGCGCCGGGGCGACCGGGTGCTGGCCATTGACGGGCTGGGCCCGCGGGCGATTGCGCAGGGCGGTTTGCCCGCTGTGACGACGCCGGGCATTGTGCGGCGTTTCACCGTGGTGGGTACCGATGGGCAGCAGCGCGAATTCACAGCGGTATCGGCCAATTTCCCGCTGGCGCCGGTCACCCAGGCCAAGGTGATCGACGTGCCGGCTGCGCAGGGTACGGTCAAGGTGGCCTACATGGCCTTTCACGAATTCATCATTGCCGGCGAAGGCGATCTGGACCGCGCCTTCATGCATTTCAACGCCTCGGGCGCCACCGAACTGGTGCTGGACCTGCGCTACAACGGCGGCGGCAGCGTGGTGCTGGCGCGGGGGCTGGCCAGCATGATCGGCGGGCCCCGGCTGGAGGGCAAGACTTTTGCCGACATCCGATACAACAGCCGCAACGCTGATCGCGACTTCATCATTCCCCTGACCACCAACGTTGGCATCCTGCCCGGGCCGGTGTTCAAAAAGGACCTGACGCGCGTGTTCGTCATCACCTCGGCGTCTACTGCGTCGGCCAGCGAACTGGTCATCAACGCGCTGCGGCCCTTCATGCCGGTGGTGTTGGTGGGTGCCACTACATTTGGCAAGCCCTATGGCTTTCAGCCGCGCACGTCGTGCGACGTGACCTACAGCGCGGTCAATTTCGAAACGCTCAATGCGCTGGGGCAGGGCCGCTACGAGTCCGGCTTTGCGCCCGATTGCCGGGTCCCTGATGACCTGGACCATGAGCTGGGTGATGCGTCAGAGGCCCGGCTGGCTGCAGCTTTGCACCATGTGCGGTTTGGCGCGTGCCCGCAGCCGCCTGCCAGCGCACAGGCGCGGCTCGCCGCCACACCGCCAGCCACACCCATCGGCGAGGTGGCCGCACCCCAGATGTGGCTGCGCTGACCTACATCAGCAGGTGTTCACCGGCGTTGTCGCCGCCCAGGATCACGTAGTTGACTTTGCGGATGTCCATCAGCTTGGTACCACCCGCGTAGCTGATGGATGACTGCACGTCTTCTTCCATCTCGCGCAGCGTGTCGGCCAGCTTGCCCTTGATGGGCTCCAGGATGCGCTTGCCTTCCACGTGCTTGTACTCGCCCTTGTTGAAGTCGCTGGCCGAGCCGTAGTACTCCTTGAACAGTTCACCGTCGACTTCCACCGTCTTGCCGGGCGACTCTTCATGGCCCGCAAACAGCGAGCCGATCATGACCATGGTGGCGCCAAAGCGCACGCTCTTGGCAATGTCGCCATGGCTGCGGATGCCTCCGTCGGCAATGATGGGCTTGGTGGCCACGCGTGCGCACCACTTGAGCGCGCTCAGCTGCCAGCCGCCGGTGCCAAAGCCGGTCTTCAGCTTGGTGATGCAGACCTTGCCCGGGCCCACGCCGACCTTGGTCGCATCGGCGCCCCAGTTTTCCAGGTCGATCACGGCCTCGGGCGTGGCGACGTTGCCCGCGATCACGAAGGCCTTGGGCATCTTGTCCTTCAGGTAGCCGATCATGTTCTTCACGCTGTCGGCATGGCCATGGGCGATGTCGATGGTGATGTATTCAGGCGTCAGGCCTGCGGCCAGCAGTTGGTCCACCGTGTCGTAGTCGGGCTTCTTGACACCCAGCGAGATGGAGGCATACACGCCCCTGGCATGCATGTCTTTCACGAATTGCACATTGTCCAGGTCAAAGCGGTGCATGACGTAGAAGTAGCCCGCCTTAGCCATCCAGGCGCAGATGCCTTCGTCCACCACCGTCTTCATGTTGGCCGGCACCACGGGGATGCGGAAGGTGCGCCCGCCCAGCTCTACACCGGCGTCGCATTCGGAGCGGCTTTCCACGCGGCATTTGCGCGGCAGCAGCAGGACGTTGTCGTAGTCGAAAATTTCCATTTGAAAACCGGGCTCCAGAAAGCAAAAAACCGGGCGCAAGAAACTTGGGCCCGGTGGCTGATTCTACCCGTCTGCGCCCGGTCAGCGTACGACGGCACATGCAGATTGCGCTATGCCGTGTATACGGCCTTTCGCATCTTCCACCCAGCCTATCACCCGCAGGCGATCGGCTTGTACGCCTTGGGCGATCAGCATGGAGCGGCTTTCCAGCAGCCGCACTGGCGTCCGGGCGGCTTGCCAGGGCACTTGCAACAGGTTGCGCACCAGGTTGCGCTGGACCGCTGTGCCCTCGGTGCCGACGGGAATGGTCTCCACCAGTGCCAGCCAGGCCGTCCACTGGCCGCGAGCGGCGGGCTTCATTTCAATGGAGGTGCCCATGTAGTCGTTAAAGGGCATGCCGTGAGCCACGCGAAGCGTGCGTTTGCCCACCGTGCGCGAGACCGCCTGTTCGGCCTGCGGTGGTGTGGGACGGCCCAGTGCCTGCAGCCGGTTCAGGCCGTCCCGGGTGGCGGCGGCCGACAGCGGCGCGTCGTCACCCCGGCTGCCCGGCACGATCCAGTCCAGCGCCACTTCGCCGCGCTGCGCCTTTTGCGCCTGGGTGTCAGACCAGCACGACGCGCAGTCGGCATTGATAAAGCGCTCCAGCAGCGCCAGCGGCCGGGGCTGGCCGTCGCTGGAGCACGACGATTGCGCCCACGTGGTCCCTGGTGTCAGCATGGCAGCCAGCAGTGTCAATGGCAGCAAGGTTTTTTTCATTCGGGTGAGTTCCTACAATGTCTGGATGTTCCCAGAAGTCGCTGAATCGTCCCCACTCTTACACAATCTCAATCCCGAGCAGCGCGCTGCGGTTGTTTTGCCCAACGAACATGCGCTGATCCTGGCGGGCGCCGGCTCGGGCAAGACCCGGGTGCTGACCACCCGCATCGCCTGGCTGCTGCAAACCGGCGAAGTCTCGCCCGGCGGCCTGCTGGCGGTGACGTTCACCAACAAGGCCGCCAAGGAAATGATGACGCGGCTGTCGGCCATGCTGCCCGTCAATGTACGCGGCATGTGGATCGGTACGTTCCACGGCCTGTGCAACCGCTTTTTGCGCGCCCACAGCAAGCTGGCCAACCTGCCCCAGGCCTTCCAGATCCTGGACACGCAGGACCAGCTGAGCGCCATCAAGCGCCTGATGAAGCAGCACGGCGTGGACGACGAGCGCTTCCCGGCCAAGCAGACCCAATGGTTCATTGCCGGCGCCAAGGAAGACGGCCTGCGCCCCAACATGGTGGAAGCACGCGACGAGGAAACCCGGCGCAAGGTCGAGATTTACCAGCTCTATGAAGACCAGTGCCAGCGCGAAGGCGTGGTGGACTTTGGCGAACTGATGCTGCGCAGCTACGAGCTGCTGCGCGACAACGACGCGGTGCGCGAGCACTACCAGCGGCGCTTCAGGCACATCCTGATTGACGAGTTCCAGGATACCAACAAGCTGCAGTACGCCTGGATCAAGATGCTGGCCGGGCCTGAGAGCTCGGTGATCGCCGTGGGCGACGACGACCAGAGCATCTACGCCTTTCGCGGCGCACGGGTGGGCAACATGGCCGACTTTGTGCGCGAGTTCAATGTGCGCCACCAGATCAAGCTGGAGCAGAACTACCGCAGTTTCAGCAACATCCTGGATTCAGCCAACCAGCTCATCAGCCACAACAAGACCCGACTGGGCAAGAACCTGCGCACGGACCAGGGCCCCGGCGAGCCTGTGCGCGTGTACGAGGCCACCAGCGACTTTGCCGAAGCGCAGTGGATGGTTGAGGAAATGCGCCACCTGGTGCGCGACAACGGTACCGAGCCGGGCTTTGCCCGCAAGGAAATCGCGGTGCTGTACCGCAGCAACGCGCAAAGCCGCGTGATTGAAACCGCGCTGTTCAATGCCGCCGTGCCTTACCGGGTGTATGGCGGCCTGAGGTTTTTTGAGCGCGCCGAAATCAAGCATGCGCTGGCTTACCTGAGGTTGCTGGAGAACCCGAATGACGACACCTCTTTCCTGCGCGTGGTGAACTTCCCGCCGCGCGGCATTGGCGCGCGCAGCATTGAGCAGCTGCAGGACGGCGCCCGCGCCGCGGGCTGCTCGCTGCACGACGCAGTCAGTGCCACCACCGGCAAGGCCGGCGCCAACCTGGGCGGCTTTGTGGCCAAGCTGGACGTGTTGCGTGAACAAACGCAGCAGATGACGCTGCGAGACATCATCGAGCTGGTGCTGCAGCACAGCGGGCTGATAGAACACTACAAGGCCGAGCGCGAAGGCGCCGACCGGGTGGAGAACCTGGAAGAACTGGTCAACGCGGCCGAGAGCTTTGTGATGCAGGAGGGCTTTGGCCGGGATGCGGTGGCGTTGCCGGTGGATGAGCTGGGGCAGCCCCTGTCGCAGTCCCCCCTGTCTCAATCCCCAGCCAGCCAGGGCCTGGATCCCGATGCGCCAGCGCCGGACTTTGTAGCCCCCGACACCGGTGAGACGCTGTCGCCGTTGGCCGCGTTCCTGACGCATGCCGCGCTGGAGGCGGGCGACAACCAGGCCAAGGCCGGGCAGGACGCCATCCAGCTCATGACGGTGCATTCGGCCAAGGGCCTGGAGTTTGACTGCGTGTTCATCACCGGCATGGAAGAGGGCCTGTTCCCGCACGAAAACGCCATGAACGACTACGAGGGCCTGGAGGAAGAGCGTCGCCTGATGTACGTGGCCATTACCCGTGCACGAAAACGCCTGTATCTGAGCCATTCGCAAACGCGCATGCTGCATGGCCAGACCCGCTACAACCTCAAGAGCCGTTTTTTTGAAGAGCTGCCTGAGGCGGCGCTGAAGTGGATCACGCCGAAGAACCAGGGCTTTGGCTCGGGACCGGGTTTTGGCGGCGGTGGCTACAGTCAGGGCAACCGCTTCGGCGCCAGCAGCTTTGGCCGCGAAGCTGCGTCATTTGCCAGCCCGCCGGTGCCCGCGCAAAAGGCCGCGCCGTCGCACGGCCTGCGCTCGGGCATGCAGGTGTTTCACACCAAGTTCGGCGAGGGCACGGTGCTGACGCTGGAGGGCGTGGGCGACGATGCCCGCGCGCAGGTGAACTTCCCCCGCCATGGCGTCAAGTGGCTGGCGCTCAGTGTCGCCAAGCTGACGCCGGTGACCTGACCGGGCGGGCCCAGCCGGTCAGAATCGCGCCTGCACCGTTAGGGCCTGTTCACACTATTTATGCAAGATGCGTTGCGAGTCAAAAAGGTCATGCGCGAGGCGCGAAACGCAGCCGGGCGCTCTGCCCGGCAAGGCTTCGCAACGCGGCGCATGGCCTTTTTGGCCGCAACCCGGAGGGAACGTGGTTAAAACAGCGCCCCTCGTCGTTGCGCTCCTAGCCCAGCCGCTCAGGCTGGGCGTCGTCGCGCGCCTAGATGGGCGCTGTTTTAACCACGTTCGCACTTGCATAAATAGTGTGAACAGGCCCTAAACCCATGCCCGCCACCCCGCCCAACGCCAAAGAAGACCGCCATTTCGTCACGGCCCTGGCCCGCGGGCTGGATGTGCTCAGCGCGTTCCGCTCGCGCGACCGCATGCTGGGCAACCAGGAGCTGGCCCGGCGCTGCGGCCTGCCCAAATCGACCATCTCGCGGTTGACCTACACGCTGGTCAAGCATGGCTACCTGGAGCACACCGAGGACGCCAATGGCGCGCCTGGCTACAAGCTGGGCAGCGCCGTGCTGGCGCTGGGCGGCGCGATGATCGCGCGCATGGACATGCGCGCCCTGGCCCGCCCCCTGATGCAGGACGTGGCCGACCGCAGCGGCGCGCTGGTGGCGCTGGGCCTGCGCGACCGCCTGAGCATGATTTATGTGGAAACCTGCCGCAGCGAGGCGGCGCTCACGCTCAGCCTGAACGTGGGTTCACGCATCCCTGTGGCCACCACCGCCATGGGGCGGGCGTACCTGGCTGTGTGCACTGAGGCCGAGCGCCATGCGCTGATGGAGCGTATCCGCGCCCATGACGAATCCGCCTGGCCGCGCGTGCGCGACCGTATTGAGGAATCGCTGCAGGAATACCAGGCGCTGGGCTGCTGCAGTTCATTTGGCGAATGGCAGCGTGACGTGAATGCTGTGGCCGTGGCGTTTCGCAGTCCCGGCGGCGGCCAGGTCATGTCCATCAACTGCGGCGGACCGGGCTTCAACCTCACACGCAGCTTCCTGATGGACGAGGTGCGCCCGCAAATGGTGGCGATTGCGGCCCAACTGCAGGGTGCGGGCGAGCCGGCTTGAAAAAAATAATGCTGACGCCGCATCCAGCGGCCGGTTTGCCGCGTTTATCAGGCAGGCCCGGCGGCAATTGACGCCGCCTTGCAGGGCGCAGACACTGTGGCCGGGCCGGATGAACGCAATCGCCAAACCAATCAGGAAACCATTCAGGAAAGCATCATGAACGTCAAACATCTGCTGGTGGCTTTGGCCGCCGCCGCCACCTTGGCCCATGCCGCCGACACGCCGGGCAGCAACCCCAGCGCGCCGCCGGCGCCCACCGTGACCGAGCGCATGACCGAAGCCCGCAAGGCCATCCAGGCCCAGGACTGGCGCCGCGCGCTGAGCGAGCTGAACGCCGCTGCCCGGGTGGAGCCGCGCAATGCCGACGTGCACAACCTGCTGGGCTACAGCTACCGCAAGCAGGCCACGCCCGACATCACCAAGGCCTTCGAGCACTATTACATTGCGCTGCGCCTGGACCCCAAACACAAGGGCGCGCACGAATACATCGGCCAGGCCTACCTGATGGAAAAGCGCCCCGAAGAAGCGCAAAAGCACCTGACCCAGCTGGAAGCGATCTGCGGCAACAAGACCTGCGAGGAATACGCCGATCTGGCCAAGGCCATGGCCGAGTACAAGGCCCGCAACAAGTAAGGTCAGTGCGACTGACTCAGCGCTGCACGGCAGCCGGGTGCGTCTGCCCCGGCTTTTCTTCCATGTAGCCGCTGCCGTCTTTAACCCCCTTCTTGCCGGCGATCTGCCAGGCGGTGCGCTGGTCTACCAGACGGGCCAGGAACTCCAGCTCCTCGTCCGTGTGGTTGATGGCCTTGGCGGGCGTCAGGAAGCGGCCCTCCTTGGGCTCCACCTCGCCCCAGAACGCCTGGTGGTAGTCGGCGCGGCTGATCGCCTTGTCGGGGCCGGCGCCCATGTCTACCGTGCCGTAACAATTGCAGAAATAGCTGCGGAAGCTTTGCGAGGGGAACACCTCGGTGTACACGCCGGTGCCGCGAATGCCCGCGGTCAGTGTGGGCGTGATGATCTGGCGGCTGCTGCCGCGGCCCCAGACGCTGGCCACGGCGCCGGTGATCATCCGCAGCACGCTCACTGCGTTCAGCGAGGCGCCGCGCTCCACCGTCAGGCGCGAATTCTGGCGCACCTGGAACGATGAATTGCCAATGACGAAAATGAGGTTGGAGCCCGGCCCGGTCTCCAGTGAGTCACCGCTCTGGATCACCTGCTGCGGCGACAGCCGCGCACCGTTGACCAGGGCGTCGCCCTGCAATTCCACGATGTTGCTGCGCTGCTGGGCCTGCGCCGCAGCAAAGCCGCCCATCGCCGTCCAGGCTGCGGCGGCGTGCAGGAAGCTGCGGCGCTGAAACCACGTCACTTCGTCTTCGGTGCGGCCTTGCAGGGTGTGCTGGGTCATGGGGTGTCTCCGGTTGAAAGGGGTTCGTCCTCAACGGCAAAGCTGTCTCGGAACGTGAAAAACACGGACGTGAAAAACATGGCGGCCATCAGCAGCGCCCCGGGCACCATGGCCACGCCTATCACCTGGGGGCTGCCAATCAGCGCGGCAAACACGGTGATGATGAGGCCGCCGAGCAGGAACACGCCGACCCAGGCCAGGCCAAACAGCGTGAACGCCTTGAAGTTGCGCATGCAGGCCACAAAGCTGAAGAACAGGCTCTTCAGCGGCGGCACGCCGTGCCAGTGCACCAGCGCCGGCGCGTGCCAGAACAGCAGCGACAGCGGCAGGTACAGCGCCATGGCAGCCCACATCGCGCTCTGGAAGCTGTCGTCGGTGGCCAGTTCGCGCGTGATTTGCCCGCCCACCAGGTACAGCCGGGCAAATTTGCCGCCGTCGAACAGCGCCGATACACCCATCACCACCAGAAAACCCAGCGCATACAGCGTGCCCAGTACCAGCATGGCCTGCAGGCGCTGCTGGCCGGCGCGAAACGCAGTGATCAGGATGGACGGCATGGGGAATTTGCCGCGCGTGGCCTCCTGGGTGGCGGCCATCAGGCCCAGCGTAGCCGCAGGCAGCAGCGCCAGTGCCAGCGCGCTGCCGATCAGCGGCACCATGCTGGCGATTGACATCACGGCCATGAACATGAAGAACAGGCCTGACAGCGCCAGCGGCTGGCGGAAAAAGGTCTGGATGCCTAGCTTGACCCACTGGATGCCTGTGCGTGCCGGAACAATGTTGAGTTTCATGCGATGTACGTGGGAAGGGTCGGGTTGGACGCGGCGACCTTACCGCAGCAGTATGGCCCGCCGCCGGTCGCGTGACAAATTTAACAGGCTGTGGCCCGGTGGTGGGGCTCAGGCCTGTACCGGCTGGGCAATGCGCTGGCGCAACACGCGCTCAAAGTGGGTGGGGTCATGCGGCTTGAGCATCGACGCTTCGCGCGGAAGGTGGTAGTCCCACAGGCGTGAAATCCAGAAGCGCAAGGCGCCCGCGCGCGCCATGGCGCTCAGCAGGCTGCGTTCGGCATGCGACAGCGGCCGCACGGCCGCATAGGCCTGCAAAAAGGCGGATGCGCGCCGCGCGTCGTGGGCGCCGGTGGGCAGGTCAATGCACCAGTCGTTCAGGCACACCGCAATGTCAAACAGCCAGGTGTCCACACCTGCAAAATAAAAATCAAAGAAGCCGGACAGCTCGCCGTTGTCGAACATCACGTTGTCACGGAACAGGTCGGCATGCACCGGCCCGCGGGGAAGCGCAGCGTAGGCCGAGCTGGCGGCCACATGGTTCTGAAAGGCCAGCTCCGCGCGAAGCAGTGCGGCCTGGGGGGCGTCCAGGTAGGGCAGCACGACCGGCACGGTGTCGTTCCACCAGGGCAGGCCGCGCAGGTTGGGCTGGCTGCGGTTGAAGTCGCGCCCGGCCAGGTGCATGCGCGCCAGCATGGCCCCCACTGCGGCGCAATGGCCTGCGCCGGGGGCCAGCTCGCTCTTGCCGCGAAGCCGGTTGACCACGGCAGCGGGTTTGCCACACACGGTGTGCAGGATGTCGCCGTCGCGGTTGGCGGCCGGGTCGGGCACCGCAATGCCGCGCTGCGCCAGGTGCTTCATCAGGTGCAGGTAAAACGGCAACTGCTCGAACGTCAGGCGTTCAAACAGCGTCAGCACGAATTCGCCTTCAGAGGTGGTGGCGAAATAGTTGGTGTTCTCGATGCCGCCCTCAATACCGCGCAGCTCGCGCAGCTCGCCCAGATCCAGCTCGCCCAGCAGGGCCTGCGCCTGTTCGGCGTTGACTTCAGTGAAAACAGCCATGGACAGGTAGCGGGGTCAGAATTTGAAGACGTTCCAGACGCGGGCGCCATCGCTGCGCAACTGGTATTCGGGCAGGTCGGTCTTGGGCTGCACGGTGATGCTTTGCGTCTCGCCCCCGTAGCGCAGCTCGTCCACGCGGGCGCCGGCGTCTTCAATGCGAACGCGCTCGATGCGCTGGCTGGTGCGGCCCGCAGCCTGGGCGTCGCGCACCACCGGTGGTGTGCCTGCCGCCGCAGACGGTGCCTGGGCGTGGGCTGCGGCACAGGCCAGCAGCGCAAAAAGAAAAATGGGGGCTCGCATGGCCCCCATTGTAGGAAATCAGCCGCGGGGCTTATTCACATTCGGCAACGATGACCTTGCAGGCGCTGTTGCCGCATTCTTCCAGGGCCTTGTTCTTTGCCGTGGCGGCGGATGCGCCAAAGCCGATGCCGGAGTATTTCCTGGACGCGGCGTACGCGCCGCACTTGTCAAAGCGCACCACGACCTTGCAGTTCTTGTTGCCTGACTTGCGGCATTCGGCCAGGGCGTCCTTGCCCGCTTCGTCGCGGGTTGCGGCGCCGGTCACAACACCGTAGCCAGGGTCTGACTCGCCCTCTTCGTCATCCACGGCAATGGCGCCAGCGGCGAACGCGCCCAGCGGGAGGATTAAACTGGCAAGCAGCAGCAGGCGGGGCAAGGTTTTCATGGCAATTCGATCCGAACAGGGACGGGGGTTGATGGACACCTCAGGTTAGTCCCGCAACCTGACTGCCAACCTACTTTTGCACCCCATGTCCGAATCTGTTGCGCCGAAAACACTGTTGCTGGTCGATGGCTCCAGCTACCTCTACCGGGCCTTTCACGCCATGCCCGACCTGCGTGCGGTGCCCGGCGACCCCACCAGCCCGGCCACCGGGGCCATCCGCGGCATGATCAACATGATGCAGAAGCTGCGCAAGGATGTGCGGGCCGACTATGCCGCCTGCGTGTTTGATGCCAAGGGCCCGACGTTTCGCGATGCCCTGTACCCTCAATACAAGGCCAACCGCTCGCCCATGCCGGACGATCTGCGCAGCCAGATCCCGCCGATTCATGAGGTGGTGAAGCTGCTGGGCTGGCAGGTGCTGGACGTGCCCGGCGTGGAGGCCGACGACGTGATCGGCACGCTGGCGCACACCGCGTCGCAGCAAGGTATCACGGTCATCATCTCCAGCGGTGACAAGGACCTGAGCCAGCTGGTCAACGAGCACATCACCGTCATCGACACCATGAACGACCGGCGGCGCGACATCGCTGGTGTGGAGGCCGAATTCGGCGTGCCCCCGCGCCTGATGCTGGACTACCAGACGCTGGTGGGCGACGCGGTGGACAACGTGCCCGGCGTGCCCAAGGTCGGCCCCAAGACGGCTGTGAAATGGCTGCTGGAGTACGGCTCGCTGGACGCGCTGGTGGCGCGCGCGGGCGAGATCAAGGGCGTGGCTGGCGAGAACCTGCGCAACGCGCTGGACTGGCTGCCCAAGGGCCGCGAGCTGCTGACCATCAAGACCGACTGCGACCTGGCCGACCATGTGCAGGGCCTGCCCGCGCTGGACGCGATTGCGATTGGCGGGCAGGACAGCGAGGCGCTCAAGGCTTTCAGCGAAAAATACGGCTTCAAGGGCCTGGTCAGGACGCTGGTGTCGCAGGAAGCCCCGCCCGAGCTGATGCAAGAGCAGCAGGCCACACGCCGCGGCGAAACGGGCGGCCTGTTTGACGAGCTGGCGCTCACGATCAACCGCGAAGCCACCAACCTCAAATACGACACCATCTTCACCTGGGACGCGCTGGACACCTGGCTGGCCCGGCTGATGGCAGCCGACCTGGCGGCGGTGGATACGGAAACGACCTCGCTCGATGAAATGCGCGCCGAAATCGTGGGCGTGAGCTTCAGCGTTACGCCGGGTGAGGCGGCTTATATCCCGCTCGCGCACAACTACCCCGACGCACCGGACCAGTTGCCGCGCGACGAGGTGCTGGCCAAACTCAAACCCTGGCTGGAGGACGGCACCAGGAAAAAGCTGGGCCAGCACGTCAAATACGACCGGCATGTGTTTGCCAACCACGGTATCGAAGTTCAGGGCTATGCCCACGACACCATGCTGCAAAGCTATGTGCTGGAAGTGCACAAGCCCCACGGCCTGGCCAGCCTGGCCGAGCGCCACCTGGGCCGCAGCGGCATCAACTACGAAGACCTGTGCGGCAAGGGCGCGCACCAGATCCCGTTCAGCCAGGTCGACGTGGCCAAGGCGGCCGAATACTCGTGCGAGGACAGCGACCAGACGCTGGACGTGCACCGCACGCTGTGGCCGCAGCTGGAAAAAGACGACAAGCTGCGCTATGTGTACGAGCTGGAGATGGCCAGCAGCGAAACGCTGTACCGCATCGAGCGCAACGGCGTGCTGATTGACGCGCCCACGCTGGCCGCCCAAAGCCACGAGCTGGGCCAGCGCATCATGGCGCTGGAGGTGCAGGCCCATGAGCTGGCGGGCCAGCTGTTCAACCTGGGGTCGCCCAAGCAGATCGGCGAAATCTTCTTTACCAAGCTGGGTTTGCCCATCGTCAAGAAAACGCCCAGTGGCGCGCCCAGCACTGACGAAGAGGTGCTGGAAAAACTGGCCGAGGATTACCCGCTGCCCGCGCGTATCCTGGAGCACCGCGGCCTGTCCAAGCTCAAGGGCACCTACACCGACAAGCTGGCACAGTTGGCGCATCCGCGCACGGGCCGCGTGCACACGCACTATGCGCAGGCCGTGGCGGTCACGGGCCGGCTGTCCAGCAACGACCCCAACCTGCAGAACATCCCGATCCGCACACCCGAGGGCCGGCGTGTGCGCGAGGCCTTTGTGGCGCCTGCAGGCAGCGTGATCGCCAGCGCCGATTACAGCCAGATCGAGCTGCGCATCATGGCGCACATCAGCGAAGACGAAGCCCTGCTCAAGGCCTTTCATGAGGGCATGGACGTGCACCGCGCCACGGCGGCTGAGGTGTTTGGTGTGCCGACCGACCAGGTGTCCAGCGAGCAGCGCCGCTATGCCAAGGTCATCAACTTCGGCCTGATCTACGGCATGAGTGCCTTTGGCCTGGCGCGCGCGCTGGCCATCGACAACACGGCGGCCAAGAACTACATCGATCGCTACTTCCAGCGCTTTGCCGGCGTCAAGACCTACATGGACGAAACCCGCATGATGGCCAAGAGCCAGGGCTATGTGGAAACCGTGTTTGGCCGCCGCCTGTACCTGCCCGAGATCAATTCACCGAACGGCCCGCGCCGCGGCGGCGCCGAGCGCGCGGCCATCAATGCCCCCATGCAGGGCACGGCGGCCGACCTCATCAAGCTCAGCATGAACGCGGTGCAGCAGGTGCTGGACGCCGAGAAGCGCGGCACCAGAATGATCATGCAGGTGCACGACGAACTGGTGTTCGAAGTGCCCGAGGGCGAGGTGGACTGGTTGCGATCGGAGATCCCGCGGTTGATGGCGGGGGTGGCCCAGTTGAAAGTGCCTTTGCTGGCCGAGGTGGGCGTGGGCCCGAATTGGGACAAGGCTCACTGACGTTCGCGTGGGACAAGGCGCACTGACGCAGCGGGTATCGCTGGTTATTTCTTTTCCGACCAAAGCTCCCCGCCTGTTGCCCAGTCCGACTTCTTGATGTCGTACAGGATCACGTCAACGCTGTCAGGCTTGCTGCCCAGCGCATCCGCTGCGGCCAGGGTCAGGGCTTTGACGAGGTTCTTCTTCTGCTCAGGCGTGCGGCCTTCGAACATTTCGACGCGGATGGTGGGCATGGAATGGTCCTTGAAAATGAAATATCCGCGTCACTATAGGGTCTGGCGTAGCGCCATAGCCAAAACTTTCTGCCGTGCATAGACTCATACCCCGTACCGCTCAACCACCCTACGGAGAACAGCCCATGCAGCGCGACGACAGACAAGCCGACTTTGACTCCCTTTTGCCCGGCAAGACCACCGAAGACGGCGCGACGCGCCGCACCGCGCTGAAGGCGGCGCTGGGCGTGGGTTATGCGGCCACGGCCATGCCCATCATGGCGCAGACGGCCATCAAGACGTCTGCCGAAGGCCTGACGGCGGGTGAAGTGACCATCGACGTCAACGGCTTCAAGATGGCGGCTTATCGCGCGGCGCCTGCCGGCAAGACCAACCTGCCGGTGGTACTGGTGATCCAGGAAATCTTTGGCGTGCACGAATACATTGCCGACACCGCCCGCCGCTTTGCCAAGGCCGGCTACCTGGCGATTGCCCCCGAGCTGTTCCAGCGCCAGGGCGACCCGACCTCGTATGGCGAAATGGCCAAGCTGATGGCCGAGGTGGTGTCCAAGGTGCCCGATGCTCAGGTCATGGGTGACCTGGACGCCGCCGTCCAATGGGCCGGCGCCAACGGTGGCAACACGGCCAAGGTCGCTATCACCGGCTTTTGCTGGGGCGGGCGCATCACCTGGCTGTACACGGCGCACAACCCGCGGGTCAAGGCAGGCGTGGCCTGGTACGGCCGCCTGGTAGGCGCCAGCACGCCGCTGACCCCCAGGCACCCGGTGGACGTGGCAGGGGCACTGAACGGCCCGGTGCTGGGCCTGTACGGCGAAAAGGACGCCGGCATCCCGCTTGACACCGTTGATAAGATGAAATCTGCCCTGGCCGCCGGCAACGCGGCGTCCAAGGCGTCGCAGTTTGTGGTGTACCCTGACGCCCCGCACGCTTTTCATGCCGACTACCGTCCCAGCTTCCGCCAGGGCCCTGCCGAAGACGGCTGGAAGCGCGCGCTGGAATGGTTCAAGGCCAACGGCGTGGCCTGACGCCATCCCCATTGCCAGTCCAGGGGCCGCGCAAGCGGCCTTTTTTGTGAGTAATTTCAGACGTCATGACATTGATAGCCATCGTGATCGCAACCCTGGCTGCCGGCATCGGCAGCGTGTGGCTGGCCGCCGGCCTGATGAGCCTGGGGGCGGTGGCCGGTGCCGACCGCACCCAACAGGGCCGGGTCGGGCCCCAGCACCTGCTGAGCCTGGCCGCAGGTGCGCTGCTGGCCACGGCCTTCATGCACCTGCTGCCCGAAGCCTTTGAATCGCAGGCAGGTGCCAAGGAGCTGTTCGCCACGCTGCTGGTGGGCCTGGTGTTTTTCTTTTTGCTGGACAAGGCCGAGCTGTGGCACCACGGGCATGAGCACAACCACGGCCATGGTCACGATCACGCCCACGCGGACCATGGTCATGCGCACCATCATCACGGCGATGCGCCAGCCAAGGGCGGCGGCTGGGCCGTGCTGACGGGCGACAGCGTGCATTGTTTCGGCGACGGCATCCTGATCGCGTCGGCTTTCATTGCCGACCTGCGCCTGGGCGCGGTAGCCGCGCTGGCCGTGCTGGCCCATGAGGTTCCGCACCACATGGGTGACCTCATCGTGCTGCGCCAGAGCAGCCGCAACCGCAGCGCCGCCCTGGTCAAGGTGTCACTGGCCGGCGCGGTCACCGCGCTGGGCGGCATTGCAGGCTTCTTTCTGGTGGAGCAGCTGCACGACTACCTGCCGTACTTTCTGGTGGTTGCCAGCAGCAGCTTTATGTATGTGGCGCTGGCCGACCTGATCCCGCAACTGCAAAAGCGCCTGAGCGCGCGCCAGACCGCCGCCCAGATCGCCTGGCTGCTGGTGGGCATTGCGCTGGTCACGCTGGTCAGCGGTCTGGCCCATTCGCACTGACCCGACGCTCAGCGTTCAGCGCGTCGAATAGCCCAGCACGCGCCAGCGTCCGTCTGTGTCGCGCGCAGTGGTCACGATTTCCTGCATGTCGGGCTTGTTGCTGAAACGGCTGGCAAACACCACCGTCACATAGTCGCCGGCGGGGCGGCCGGGCAGGGCGGTCTTGTAGGCCGTCTCTACCGGGTCGCGCCCGGCCAATGGGCCCAGCGGCTCGCGCACCTTGGGGATCGCGTCCATCCACGCGGCAATCGGCACCTGGGTGCGAAACACCTGGCTGGAATTTTCCCAGGCGGTGCCCCAGTCGCGGCGATCCAGCAGCATGAGCCAGCCCAGAGCAGCAAGCCGTCCGGCGGATTCCTTTTGGGCAATGTCGTCATTTGCCGTTTCAGCAGGGGCCGGTGCCGCTGAAGGCTGGGCAGGAGCAGGCACGGACACCGGTGGCGTCGCCAGCGACGGCCCGCTGGTACGGGGTGGCTTGAGCTGGGCCAGGGTGGTGGCCGAAGCCAGCAGGCAGGCCGTGGCTGCCAACGTGCGGAAAATCAGGGGGCGTGGTGTGGTCATGGGCACAGCCTAGCACCGTGCGTCGGAAAGCCGCTGATCAAGCGTTCGGCGTTGCGCGTTGAGCATCTCCATCGTGGCGGCGCTGCCGCCGGCGCGCATCTGTTCCCTCAGGCTGGCGTCCATAGCGCGCAGGTTGGGGCAGGCGGCGCGCGGATCTGCGGCGGGCACGCGGCTGGTCGCGGCCTGCTTCTGGCCTGCGTCCTGGGCGGGGGCGCCCCCGGTGGCAGCGGCGGGCAACGGCTTGGCTCCCTGGGGTTGCAGCGCAGCCAGGGCAGCCGCCTGGTCGGCCTCGCGCTGCTTTTCGGCGCGGCACTCGGCTTCCACGGCAGCCTTGATCTCTGGTGCGCTGCCGCGCCGGCTGTAGACCGAGGCGATGACCGTTGCCATCTCCTCGCGCGATCCGCCGGGCGGCAGCTCGGCCAGCTGCTTTTCCTGCGTGGCGCCAGCTTCACGCTTCCAGGCCACTTTTTGCGCTTCCTGCCCCATGCGGGCGCAGACCTGCGCAAAGGCCGTGCCGGTCGCCGCAGCAGGCGCACCCGTGACGGATCGCCCTGCGGGTGCCAGGCGGACTTCGCTTTCAGGGTTGGCGCAGGGCCTGTCCTGATAGACGTTGCCGCAGCGGTAAAGCGCATGGGCGTACGGGGTGGCCAGCAAGGCAAGCAGAGCCAGTGACAAGGTGGCGCGGAGTCTGGGTTTCATGGTGTTGACAGGGCATGCGGGAAACCTGATGCTAGCGCAGCCTTGCGTCGGCCGGCAGCGGGGCGGCAAGCGGGTACATTGCACCAGCTACAAGGGGGTGCGCATGAAGCAACTGGTAGGCTATGTCCTGGCGATCTGCGGCGGGCTGCTGATGGCCTGGGTGATCGTGGCGGGTGGTGGCTTTACCGCCATCACGGCCATGGGATGCATAGGCACCAGCTGGCGCGAGGGTTGCCGCCAGATGGGCTGGTTGCTGGGTGCCACGCTGGCGGGCGTGCTGCTGGGCTGGGTGCTGTACCGCGCCGGCCGTTCGTTGATCCGCTCGGCGCGTGCCCAGGCACGGCTGCAATCCGGCCGGCCGATCTGATTTCTGCTTCAGCCTTTAGCCACCGGGCGCGCCGGGTCGGCGCACCACTCGCTCCAGCTGCCCGCATACAGCGCGGGTGTGCCCAGCCCGGCAATTTCCATGGCGATCACATTGGGCACGGCGCTCACACCGCTGCCGCAGTGGTGCACCACGCTGGCCGGGTCGCGTCCGGCCAGCAGCTGCTCGAACTCTTCACGCAACTGGGCGGCCGGCTTGAATTTGCCGTCAGCGCCGATGTTCGACTGGAACGGCCGGTTCAGTGCGCCGGGGATGTGCCCGGCCACCGGGTCCAGCGGTTCGACCTCGCCGCGGTAGCGGGGTGCGCCACGTGCGTCGATCACGGTCTGCGCGCCGTTCAGTCCTGAAAGTACGGTCTGCGTGGTGGCCAGTGTGCGCAACGGCTCGCCCAGGCGGAAATTGGTCTGAAAGTGCGACGGCTCATCGCCCGCGGCCACCGCGCCGCCCGCGGCCTGCCAGGCCTGAAGCCCGCCGTCCAGCACGGCCACGGCGTCGTGGCCGGCCCACTTGAGCATCCACCACAGGCGGCCGCAGTAGTTGGCGCCCTGGCGGTCGTACACCACGGCCTGCATGCTGTTGTCAAAGCCCACGCTGGACAGCCACACGGCGAACTTTTCACGGCTGGGCAAGGGGTGTCGCCCGCCGGAGGCGGCGTCTGCAGGCGGGTGAAACTTGCCGGTGGCGGCGTCGGGCATGCCTTTGTCGCTCAGGGCCGTGTCCAGGTGGGCGTACACAGCAGCCGGTATGTGGGATTCATGGTACTGCGCCTGGCCCGCAGCGGGGTTCATCAGGTCAAAGCTGCAGTCAAACACCATCAAGGGTGCGCCGCTGCCGTGCAGGGCCTTCAATTGGTCTGCGGAAATGAGCGTCGTGTACATGGTAGGTCCTTCAGTGTTCTTCGGCCGGTGCATTGGGCGCAGCCCGCGCGCGTAGCACCGTGGCAGCCACGCCGCTGGCCACAATCAGTGCCATGCCGGCCCAGCCTGCTGCGGGTATCGTGTCGCCAAACAGCAGCACGCTGTACAGCGCCCCGAAAACAATGCCCGAGTATTGCAAATTGGCAACCACCAGTGTGGCGCCGTGGCTGTAGGCGCGTGTCATGCACAGCTGACCCAGCGACGCCAGCAGCCCCACGGGGATGAGCCACAGCGCGTGCTGCCAGTCCCAGGGCGACACGCCGGTGACCAGCATGGCCGCGCCGCCGGCCACGGCCGAGCCCAGCGCAAAGTAAAACACCGTGCGGCTTTCCGGCTCGCCCAGCTTGCCCAGCGCCATGACCTGCATGTAGGCAAAGGCAGCCATGAAGCCCGACATCAGGCCGATCAGGCCCGCAAAAATCTGGTTTTGTTCGATGGTGGGGCGCAGCATCAGCACCACGCCGGCGAACCCGGCCAGCACCGTCAGCACCAGCGGGCCCTGGCGCAACGCGATGGCCGTGCCGTCGCGCGGCTTCCAGGCCACGAGCGTGCCGCCGATCAGGAAGGCAGCTACCCACACGCTGCTCATGTAGTTGAGCGTCATGGCCGTGGCCAGCGGCAGCCGGGCGATGGCGTAAAACCAGGCGCCCAGCGAGATCACGCCCACCAGGCTGCGCCAGGTGTGCATGCCCGGGTATTGCGTGCGCAGGCTCACACGCTGGCTGCGCGCCAGCAGCCACATGAACAGCATGCCCAGCAGGCCGCGGTAAAACACCAGCTCGGCGGCATTGAAATACGCGGACGCGAATTTGACGCACACCGCCATGGTGGCAAAAAACAGGGAGCCCAGGACCATCCACAGTGCTTGCATCAGCTGTCCAGTGTGTGGGCCAGCCAGGGCTGCGTTGCCAGGCGGGCCTGTTCAAACGCGGTGATGCGCTGGTGCTGCGCCAGGGTGGCGGCTATCCAGTCGGTGTCCTGCGTCAGCAGGGCCTGCTCGCGCTGTGTGAGGCTGAAGCCGAATGCCAGCGAACCGCCTGACAGCCGCCCCTGCAGCACGTCAATCTGGACGCGCAGCACCTGCCTGGCAGCCGCCGCAAACAGTTGCTCTACCGCTTGTGCAGGCAGCGTGATGGCAGCCACCCCATTGAGCGGGCAGTTCTGGCGAAAGATGTCGCCAAAACCCGGCGCCAGCACCGCGCGAAACCCGTAGTCACGCAGCGCCCACACCGCATGCTCGCGGCTGGAGCCGCAGCCAAAATTGTCACGTGCCAGCAGCACGCTGGCGCCGTGCAGCTCGGGCCGGTTGAGCACAAAACCGGGGTCGGGGCGGCGTGCCGCATGGTCGCTGTTCAGGTCGCCCGGGTCCAGGTAGCGCCACAGGTCAAACAGCACGGGGCCAAAGCCGCTGCGGGCCGTGCCGCGGCCGTACTGTTTTGGAAAGATCGCGTCGGTGTCGACGTTGGCGCGGTCCAGCGGCACCACGGTGCCGCTGTGCAGGCCACCCGCAAACGTCGGCATCAGGCCTGTGTGCGGCCCGCGCCCATCGTGGCGCGATACCACTCGTGGAAGTGCTGCATGCCGTCTTCCATGGGGCTCTGGTAGGGGCCGGTTTCGTTGTCGCCCCGCTGGGCCAGGGCACGGCGGCCGGCATCCATGCGCTCGGCGATTTCGTCGTCTTCGACGCAGGTCTCCATGTAGGCAGCTTGTTGCGACTCGACAAATTCGCGCTCGAATGCGGCGATTTCCTCGGGGTAATAAAACTCCACCATGTTGATGGTTTTGGTGGGGCTTACCGGGTGCAGTGTGGACACTGTCAACACATGCGGGTACCACTCGACCATGATGTGCGGGTAGTAGGTAAGCCAGATCGCGCCGTACTTGGGCGGCTCGCCGTTGCGGTACTGCAGCAGGGCCTGTTGCCAGCGTTCGTACACGGGGCTGCCGGCCTTGCCCAGACGGTTGGCCACGCCCACGGTCTGCACCGAGTACTGGTCGCTGAATTCCCAGCGCAGGTCTTCGCAGGTGACAAAGCTGCCCAGCCCCGGGTGGAACGGGCCCACGTGGTAGTCCTCCAGGTAGACCTCGATGAAGGTCTTCCAGTTGTAGTTGCATTCGTGCATGACCACGCGGTCCAGCACCATGCCGGTGAAGTCAAGCTCGGCGCGCGGGCCCATGCCGGCCAGGTCGGCAGCCACGTCGCGGCCACGACCGCCGGGGGCTGCCGGGCCCTGGTCAAACAGCAGGCCGTTCCATTCCTGCAGCGGGTAGTTGCGCAGGTTCAGGCAGGGGTCCTGTGCGAAATGCGGCGCGCCCAGCAGCGTGCCCGCAGGCGCGGTGTCCCCGGCGCTGTACGTCCAGCGATGCAGCGGGCACACGATGTTGCCGCCCGACGCGGCGTTGGTGTGCACCGAGCCGCGGCCTTTCAGGATGACCGCCTGGCGGTGGCGGCAGACATTGGAGACCAGCTCTACGCCCTGGGGCGTGCGCAGCAAGGCGCGGCCTTCGCCCTCATGGGGCAGGGCGTAATAGTCGCCCACCTGGGGCACAGCCAGCTGGTGCCCCACATAACGGGGCCCGTGCTGGAAGATGACATCCAGCTCACGCCGGAACAGCGCCTCGTCAAGGTAGCTGGAAACTGGTAGTTGGCTTGCGGCCTGCTGCAGTTGAAGACTTAAATCAGACATGGGTGACCTGACCTAGAGACTCCCCCTATGAAGGGGCAGGGTGCGTGTCGCCCCAAAAAAGGGGGTGGCGCGAGGTATGAACGGGATTTCCGGCGAAAAGCCGGAGGAAGAGGGGGCGATTGTACCCTCGACCCACTCTGCGCGGGGGCGAGACAGGCCTAAAATCGCCGCTTTGCACCCCCGAACAGAACACACCCATGCCCAAGGCCAGCGCCCCCCCTGCCGAACTGCCCCAGCCAGACAGCTACGAAGCCGCGCTGGAAGAACTGGAGCAGCTTGTCGGGCGCATTGAAAACGGCCAGATGCCGCTGGAGCAGCTGCTGACCGGCTACCAGCGCGGTGCCCTGTTGCTGGCGTTCTGCCGTGACCGCCTGGAGGCCGTGGAAAACCAGGTCAAGGTGCTCGATGAAGGAAAGCTCAAGACGTGGACACAAGAGTGAAAGCACAGGTACAAGCACAGGACTTTGACCTGGGCGCCTGGAGTGCCCAGCGGCTGGTGCAGGTGGAAGCCGCCTTGTCACGGTGGGTGGTGGCCGATGCCCCCGCCGGGCTGGGTGAATCCATGCGCTATGCCGTGCTGGACGGTGGCAAGCGCCTGCGCCCGTTGCTGGTGCTGGCGGCCAGCCAGGCCGTCAACGGCAACGCCGAGGCTGCGCTGCGCGCGGCCTGCGCAGTCGAGCTGATCCACGCCTATTCGCTGGTGCACGACGACATGCCCTGCATGGACAACGACGTGCTGCGCCGGGGCAAGCCCACGGTGCATGTGAAGTTCGGCGAGGCTCCCGCATTGCTGGCCGGTGACGCTTTGCAGGCCTTGGCTTTTGAATTGCTGGTGCCCGAGGGCGACGCGATACCGGCGGCCATCCAGGCCACGCTGTGCCGTCTGCTGGCGCGTGCCGCGGGCAGCGCAGGCATGGCAGGCGGCCAGGCGATCGACCTGGCCAGTGTGGGGCGTGCACTGACCGAGGACGAGCTGCGCGGCATGCACCGCCTGAAGACCGGCGCGTTGCTGCAAGGCAGCGTCATGATGGGCGCTGCCTGCGCTCAGCCAGGGGCCGCCGTCACGGCCGAGCTGGAGCGCTACGGCGCCGCCATCGGCCTGGCATTCCAGGTGGTGGACGATATTCTTGACGTGACGGCCGATTCAGCCACCCTGGGCAAGACGGCCGGCAAGGACGCCGCCCAGGACAAACCCACTTATGTGTCGCTGCTGGGCCTGGAGCGCTCGCGCGCCTACGCGCAGGCGCTTTACGATGAGGCCATCGGCGCGCTGGCTGCCAGTGGCCTGGCTGACACACAGGCCCTGCGCGCGCTCGCCGACATGGTGGTCAACCGGAACAACTGAAGCGATGACATCACTGCTTGAAACCATCAACGCCCCCGCGGACCTGCGCCGCCTGCCACGCACCCAGCTGCGCGACCTGGCCGACGAGCTGCGCGCCTATGTGCTGGACAGCGTGTCGCGCACCGGCGGCCACCTGAGCTCCAACCTGGGCACTGTCGAGCTGACCGTGGCGCTGCATTACGTGTTCAACACGCCGCATGACCGCCTGGTGTGGGACGTGGGCCACCAGACCTACCCCCACAAGATCCTCACCGGCCGGCGCGACCGCATGGGCTCGCTGCGCCAGCTGGGCGGGTTGTCGGGCTTTCCGCAGCGCGCCGAGAGCGAATTCGACACCTTTGGCACCGCGCATTCGTCTACCAGCATTTCTGCCGCGCTGGGCATGGCCCTGGGCGCGCGCCACAAGGGCGAAGACCGCTACGCCGTGGCCATCATCGGCGACGGCGCCATGAGCGCGGGCATGGCGTTTGAAGCACTGAACAACGCGGGCGTGGCCGACTGCAATCTGCTGGTGGTGCTGAACGACAACGACATGTCCATCAGCCCGCCGGTGGGCGCCCTGAACCGTTATCTCGCGCAGCTGATGAGCGGTCAGTTTTATGCCGCAGCCAAAAACGTGGGCAAGAGCGTGCTCAAGCCCGTGCCGCCATTGTTCGAGCTGGCCAAACGCTTTGAGCAGCAGGCCAAGGGCATGGTGGTGCCCGCGACGCTGTTCGAGAAATTCGGCTTCAACTACATCGGCCCGATCGACGGCCACGACCTGGATTCACTGATCCCCACGCTGGAAAATATCAAGCAGCTGCGCGGCCCCCAGTTCCTGCACGTCGTCACCAAAAAGGGCCAGGGTTACAAGCTGGCCGAAGCCGACCCGGTGGCCTACCATGGCCCCGGCAAGTTCGACCCCGCCGTGGGCCTGACCAAACCCGCCACGCCGCCCAGGCCCACCTTCACCCAGGTGTTCGGCCAGTGGCTGTGTGACATGGCCGCGCAGGACGCCCGGCTGGTCGCCATCACGCCGGCCATGCGCGAAGGCTCGGGCATGGTCGAATTTGAAAAACGCTTTCCCGGGCGCTACTTTGATGTCGGCATAGCCGAGCAGCACGCCGTGACCTTTGCGGCGGGGCTGGCCTGCGAAGGGCTCAAGCCCGTGGTGGCGATCTACTCCACATTCCTGCAGCGCGGCTACGACCAGCTCATTCATGACGTGGCCCTGCAGAACCTGCCTGTCGTGTTTGCGCTGGACCGCGCGGGGCTGGTGGGGGCTGACGGCGCCACGCATGCGGGTGCCTATGACATCCCCTACCTGCGCTGCATTCCGCAGGTCAGCATTGCCTGCCCGGCCGACGAGCGCGAATGCCGCGGCCTGCTGAGCAGTGCGTTTGCCCAGAACCATCCGGTGGCCGTGCGTTACCCGCGCGGCGCGGGCGTGGGCACGCCCATTGGGCAGGACCTGGAGCCCCTGCCGTTTGGCAAGGGCGAGGTGCGCCGCGAAGGCCGGGGCATTGCCATCCTGGCGTTTGGCACGCTGCTGTACCCGGCGCTTGAGGCAGCGCAGCGGCTGGACGCCACGGTGGTCAACATGCGCTGGGCCAAGCCGCTGGATGTAGCACTGCTGTTACAAGTGGCCGCGCAGCATGAGGCGATCGTGACGGTGGAAGAGGGCGCCATCATGGGTGGTGCAGGCAGTGCGGTGGCCGAGGCCCTGAACGCCGCCGGTGTGACCCGTGCGCTGCTGCAGCTGGGCCTGCGCGACGAGTTCATCGAGCATGGCGACCCCGCGCGGCTGCTGGCCATGCAGGGGCTGGACGCCGCGGGCATCGAGGCATCCATCCGCACGCGCTTCAATTTGCCCGACGGGCAGGCGCGGCCGGCGCTCAAAGTGGTTCAATCCTGAGGCTTTGCTGACAGGAAGCTGAGTACCAAAGGCTTCCGGGTATTTCTCAAGGGAAAACCCCCGAAACCTTAAGTGTTGGGGTTCCTAGAATGGCACCTGATTTTGGTTGACATGCTTTAGTTGTCTTCAAATCAAAATAGTCCAAGCCTTTCACTGATTCATTCGAGGAGCAATACATGGATCGTCGTTCACTCATCAAAAACGCCGGCATCGCAGGCGTACTGGCAGCCGGTGTTGCACCCGCCGTGCACGCACAGGCCGCCATCCGCTGGCGCCTGGCCTCCAGCTTCCCCAAGTCGCTGGACACCATCTTCGGTGGTGCCGACACGTTCGCTGCCAAGGTCAAGGCCATGTCGGGCGGCAAGTTTGAAATCTCCACCCACGCCGGTGGCGAGCTGATGCCCGCATTCGGCGTGGTTGACGGCGTGCAGAAC
Organism: Ramlibacter sp. 2FC; assembly: GCA_943372515.1. Taxonomy (GTDB): domain Bacteria; phylum Pseudomonadota; class Gammaproteobacteria; order Burkholderiales; family Burkholderiaceae_C; genus RAM1. Next base: position 52,325 of record CALRYY010000020.1, read on the forward strand.
GGCACCGTCGAAGTGGCGCACACAGCGCCCTATTACTTCTTCGGCAAGGACGAGTGCTTCGCACTGGGTTGCGCCATTCCCTTCGGCCTGAACAGCCGCCAGATGACCGCCTGGATGTACGAAGGCAACGGCCTGAAGCTCATGCGCGAGTTCTACGCCAAGTACAGCATCATCAACTTCCCCGGCGGCAACACGGGTGCCCAGATGGGCGGCTGGTTCCGCAAGGAAATCAAGTCGGTCGCCGACATCAAGGGTCTGAAGTTCCGCATCGGCGGCTTCGGCGGCAAAGTGCTGTCGCCCCTGGGTGCAGTGCCCCAGAACATCCCTGGCGGTGAAATCTACCAGGCACTGGAAAAGGGCACGATCGACGCCGCCGAATGGGTGGGCCCGTATGACGACCAGAAGCTGGGCTTCAACAAGGTCGCACCGTTCTACTACTACCCCGGCTGGTGGGAAGGCGGCCCGCAGCTGGACTTCTTCATCAACCAGAAGGCCTTTGACGGCCTGTCCGCCGAGAACAAGGCCATCGTGGAAGCTGCTGCTGCCTATGCGCACACCGAAATGCAGGCCAAGTACGACGCCCGCAACCCGGCTGCGCTCAAGCAGCTGGTGGGCGCTGGCACCAAGCTGCGTCCGTTCCCCAACGACGTGATGGCAGCCGCCTTCAAGTCGGCCATGAGCATCTACGAAGAGCTCAACACCAAGAACGAAAGCTGGAAGAAAATCTACGCTGACTACTCCAAGTTCCGCGCTGACCAGAACCTGTGGTTCCGCTTCACGGAAGCCACCTTCGACCGCTTCATGCAGTCGCAAAAGCTGTAAGCAACCTGCTTGCTTCCCGCTTGAAAAAGACCGCGCTT